>NZ_JADYXE010000015.1:0-80804 GCF_015864465.1 Pseudoalteromonas sp. SWN29 | reverse complement strand
TGCATTACTTTTGATAAGACATTCCATGTCGCGTCTGTTAACATTAATCTTGGCATGAGGGTTCGGTGTAACGTTTTTTAGCGAATTCAATTATACCTTATTCTCATGCTGTTTGTTTTTTATACCGCAAAGATCAACACGCCCTAGTGAGTTATAAAGAAAAACCCCGAGTATATTTATACTCGGGGTTATTTTATTTTAAAAGTGGATGAGTACTCTAAGACTTTATTTGCACTAAATCGTAATCGGCCATACCAGGGACTATTGCTTGTAAGCGAGATTCGGTTACATCGAGTGCATTTAAACATTCGCAATATTCAGAAGCTTTAAGCTCTAATTGATGCGCCTTTTTTTGTAGCGACTTATCAATTTCTCTTGAGATAATATCCATACGTTGCCCCATATCGTTAATACGATCTTCTATATTACCTTCACGCGATTTAAACGCATCTCCAAGTGATACTAAAATAGCACCTAGCGATCCATGCACGGCAGAGTGAATTTGCTGGCTGATCTCTTTAGTAAAAAAATCATCTATTTGCGAAAGTGATTGAGGGGCTATAAAAAAGAAGTCATCACCGCGCTTAAACTTATCCATTAGCGCGCGCTCTACATACTTTAGTTGTGTTTTTAGTACTTCAGGTTCTTTATCTGACATACCTTCAACCACATGCTCAATAGCGCTTAAACCTAAGTTAACACCATCTGTAGCAAGGTTAACTAGCTCGGGGACTGTGTGGCGAATACCATTACTAAATTGTTCGAGTACTTTGCTTTCGTCATCGCTTAAGTCAACCCAATAACCACGAATAAACAACTGGTTATCATTATTAATTTGTACGCGAGTTTGGCCTTTATCTAAGATGCGAATAGTGTCGTCAGTAATAATTAAACCATGACGTAATTCAACATCACATTGAGCTTGAGCAAAGACACTGCTGCTTGAGAACGCTATGGACAACGCCAATATCGAACGAGATAGAAACGCCATAAACACCTCAAGAAGACTAAAATGGAAGGCGGGTAGGTTAACAAAAAAACAACTTTATGCAAGTTAAAATAAACCTAGTAGCTATCTCACAGAATAGGTGTATAGAGCGAATCCTGTGTTTTTTAATACGATGATGATAGTTAAAATTAACAGATAACGAGAGGCTTGGTATAGAGCGACAGAAGGGGGAAACTCATATTTAAATGAGAGAACTTGGCCTTTAAAATGGCGTTTTAATGTAGCTACGTGCCTAAATTTAGCTTTAATAGCTGACCCCAAATTTTACTCTGGAGTCAGCTTAAAAGGCTAAAAACTAAATATTTAGTGTGAAACCACTATTAATCGAATTGCATCAAGTTGTAACTGCGTTTTTTCAATATACGTAGTTAAGTCGGTACGTTGCTTATCGTAAAACGTTATTTCTTCTTGACGAATATTCGGGTTAATTTGCTTAAGGGCTACCAGTCGCTCTTGCTCTTCACTGAGTGACGTTTGCATTTTAACAAGCGACGCTGCACGAATAACTTCAAGTTTTTCTTGTGCCATATCTTTAGCGGTAGTGATCATAGGATGCACAGCGCTTTGTAATGCACCCGCAAGCTTACTTGCTGTTTGACGGCCAACTGCAGATAACTGCTGGTTAAAACCTTCAAAAGCCACATTCTCACCCAAGTTATTACCTGCTTTATCAAGCAATATACGAATTGGTGTAGGCGGTAAAAAGCGACCAACCTGCAATACTTTTGGCGCCATTGCTTCTGCAACAAAAATAAGTTCAACAAAAAAGGTGCCAGGTGGTAACTTTTTGTTTTTAAGTAGTGCAACCGATGCGCTACCAAAGTCGTCGTCACAAATCATATCCATGGTGCCTTGCACCATTGGGTGATCCCAGCTAACAAAGTGTACGTCTTCTTGCGAAAGTGCTGTGTCGCGATCAAACGTAACCGTCATACCGTCTTCTCTAAGCGATGGGAACGATGGGTTTAGCATGTGCTCAGTGGGCTTTAAGATAATGGTATTTTCACCTTTATCTTCTTGGCTTACGCCAAAGGTGTCGAACACGTTGATCATGTAGCTTGGTAGTTCAAACTGGTTATCGAGTTTTTCAATATCAGTTACAAGCGAGTCGGCAGCACCTTGACCCGATGAATGCAGCTCAAGTAAACGGTCGCGTCCACTTTCCATTTTTTTGCGCAGTACGGCATTTTGCTGTGCTACTTGCTCAAGTAATGGGTCGAGTTCGTCTTCATCGCAGTTATGCGCAGCAATGTACTCAAGTAGGTCATCGCGAAACTCTTTATAAAGCATTTGACCCGTTGACGAGGTAGATTCAAATGCATCTAGACCTTCGT
This sequence comes from Pseudoalteromonas sp. SWN29, assembly GCF_015864465.1. Lineage (NCBI taxonomy): Bacteria > Pseudomonadati > Pseudomonadota > Gammaproteobacteria > Alteromonadales > Pseudoalteromonadaceae > Pseudoalteromonas > Pseudoalteromonas sp. SWN29. The sequence goes on along the minus strand of NZ_JADYXE010000015.1, from coordinate 78,461 downwards.
TGTACCAACGTAGCAGTACTTCTTGAGCGGTGTTTTCAAAATATGGTACGTGTATGTTCACATCTTGCGTTTGGCCTATACGGTCTAATCGACCAATACGCTGCTCTAGTAAGTCTGGGTTTAGAGGTAAATCAAACAACACTAAGTGATGCGAGAACTGGAAGTTACGACCTTCAGAGCCAATTTCTGAACACAGTAATATTTGTGCATTATCGTACTCGTCTGCAAAAAATGCAGCGGCGCGGTCACGCTCAATAATAGACATACCTTCGTGGAATACCGAGGCTTTAATTGCTTCGCGTTCACGCAGTATTTGCTCAAGGCTGATAGCTGTTTCAGCTTTAGCACATATAAGTAGTACTTTTTCACGCTTAAGCGTTTTAAGCGTGTCGATTAACCAATCTACACGTGGGTCAAATAAACCCCAGCTTGCACTTTCGCCTTCAAACTCTTGAAATATTTTTTCAGGAAAAAGAGCACGGTGTGCACTTAATTCAGGGTTTTGAATACCGCCCATGTTACCTAGTACCGACATAGCCGTTTTATACTGCTTTGGCAGTGCCATTGGATAGGCGTGTAATTTACGACTTGGGTAGCCATCAATACCGCTGCGGCTATTTCTAAATAATATGCGACCAGTACCGTGGCGATCAAGCAACATGTTAAGTATTTCTTTACGTGCTGGTAAATCACCTTGCTGCGCTTTTGCAAGAATATCGGTAATGTCGGTTTCTTTTAATAGCTCAATAAGCGTGGCTTTGGCAGCATCGTCTAGCCCTTGCTCTTGCAGTAATTGATTTGCGGCTTCGGCTACGTCTTTATAATTTGCTTCTTCTTCTTTAAACACGTCGTAGTCGTAAAAGCGGTCTGGATCGAGTAACTGCAAACGTGCAAAGTGACTGCTATGACCAAGTTGATCAGGCGTAGCGGTAAGTAAAATAAGACCTGGAATATCTTGGCTAAGCTCTGCCATACGTTGATACTCTGAGCTTGGCTTGCCGTTATTTATACTTAGGTGATGGGCTTCATCTATAACTAGTAAATCCCAATCAGCAAGTGTTGCTTGTTCAAACCAGCGTTTTTTCTTGGTTAAAAACTCAAGACTAGTAAGTACCAGCTGCTCTGTATCAAACACATTTGGAGAATCTGCAAACGCTTCGTCGCAGCGTTCTTCATCAAAAATAGAAAAGTGTAGATTAAAGCGACGTAGCATTTCTACTAACCATTGGTGTTGTAAGTTTTCTGGTACAACAATGAGTACGCGGCTCGCACGACCACTAATAATTTGTTGATGTAGTATCATGCCCGCTTCAATTGTTTTACCAAGGCCTACTTCATCTGATAAAAGTACGCGTGGTGCAAAACGTTTACCCACTTCTTGGGCAATATAAAGCTGGTGCGGAATAAGATTAGCACGCTGACCAATTAAGCCTTTAATAGGCGATTGTTCACGTTCAAATTTATGTAACCACGTTTGGTAGCGAAGTGTATAGCGATCAAAACGATCGACTTGGCCTGCAAATAAACGATCTTGTGGTTTGTTGAACTTAATAAAATGATCTAAAAAGGTTTCTTTAAGCTTGGCAGTTTCGCCGTTATCAACACGGGTGCCGTGATAACAAAGTAACTCGCCTTGTACTTCAATAGACTCTACTTCTAATTCCCATTCTTCAACGCTTTTGATCACATCGCCAGGATTAAATGCCACACGGGTAACAGGGGCTTCTGCCGAAGAATAAACGCGGTTTTCACCACTGGCAGGAAATAATATGCTGACCTGACGGCCTTCAATGGCAACAACGGTGCCTAATCCTAAATCTGACTCTGTATCACTGATCCAACGCTGACCTAAGGAAAAATTCATGTATGTCTCGTCTATGAAGAAAAAGGCGGCTATGTTACCTGTTACATAACACCACTGCAAGGCGCTATTTGGCTGACTTTTAATTAATTTTGTAAGTGTTAACTATTACTATTAAAACAACTTATATGTGGCTATTTTTTAAGTAAATAAAAACTAATTACAGTTTGTAATAAAACGGACTTTTATGACAAATAGACTAAACTTACATTATGCCTTGGCAATTAAGTATTGCAGGTTTAAGTTTTGCCCGTTTTACTTAGTTATTTTGGTATAGCATAAAAATCATAAAACGTAAGGAAAGTGCTATGGAAAAAGCTTCGAACCTTGAAAGTAAAATGTATGTGCTAGATACCAACGTACTACTTCACGAACCCCTCGCTTATTTGTCTTTTCAAGAGCATGACGTTGTAATTCCGATGACGGTGCTTGAAGAGCTCGACCACATAAAAGACAGAAAGCATGATGTAAGTCGTGACGCGCGGGTCGCCATTCGTGGATTAGATGAAGTACTTAAAAATGCAACGCCCGAGCAAATGCTACAAGGCGTAGCTCTTCCTAGTAATAAAAAAGCCAAAGTGAGCTCTGCAGGTACACTCATTATTGTAAACGACCATTTGTTTGCAGACTCCATTTCTGGCCTCCCGGGTAACGAAAACGACCATCGTATTATAAATTGCGCCGTGTATTTACAAAAGCAGCACAGCGATTCAAAAGTAATACTTGTAACAAAAGACATAAACATGCGTTTAAAAGCCAAAGGTGCAGGGCTTAAGTATGTTGAGGATTACCGTACCGACCAACTTATTGATGACATAAGCTTGCTCACTAGTGGTTATAAAAAAATTGAAGGTGATTTTTGGGACCATGTAGGGGAATGTAATACAGAGCAACACGGACGTGATACGTTTCATCATGTGCCTAAAAACTTAATACCTGATGTATTTTGTAATGAATATTTACTTGATGGAGGGGATCAGTTTGCGGCGCGTGTTAAATCGTACGATGACGAGCACATAACGCTAAAAGATATTGGTGTTGAGCGTTTAATGCATCAACAAGCATGGGGCGTTAAGCCCAAAAATATTTATCAGGGAATGGCGCTTGATGCGCTGCTAGATACAAGTATTGAACTTGTTATTTTAACAGGACCAGCAGGGTGCGGTAAAACCTTGTTAGCGCTTGCCAGCGCCCTTGAAATGGTCATCGAAAAAGGTATTTACGATAAAGTAATAGTTACCCGTAATACGCCAGAAATAGCAGAGTCTATTGGGTTTTTACCCGGCACAGAAGAAGAGAAAATGGCGCCTTGGCTTGCAGCCATTACCGATACGCTGGAGGTATTGCACAAAGGCGACGAAAATCCGATATCAAGCCGAAACTACATTATGGAAAAAGCCAATGTGCAGTTTAAATCGGTTAACTTTATGCGTGGGCGTAGCATTCAAAATGCGGTGGTAATTTTAGATGAGAGCCAAAATTTAACGGCCTCTCAACTTAAAACGATTATTACCCGCTGCGGCGAAGGTACTAAATTAATTTGTACGGGTAACTTGGCGCAAATAGATAGTAACTATTTAACGCCAGTAACATCGGGCTTAACGTACATAGTAGAGCGCTTTAAAAACTTTGAAGGCAGCGCAACTATAAACCTCAACGGTGTTGTACGTAGTCGCTTAGCGTCATTTGCAGAAGAAAATTTATAACTTGCGCTTAACAAATTGGCTCGATAGTCTATCGATTGATTTTCGAGCCAAATGGCAGGCAGTACATTGATTTTTTTACCTCTGAAGCATTATTATCGTTCATTATTTATTGCGCTTTTAGTGCCATTGTTTGTCGCTTCTTTACTGTGCTTGCACTTATATAATATAAAGCTTGAACGTGCAGTTGAAAAACGCGAAGCAGATTTTACGAATGTTTCAGCGCAGGTTACTCACGGGATGGAATCGGTGAGTAATTTACTTACCACCATGTTTAGCTTGTACGAGCAAACAACTTATCCCAAAATAAACCAAAGCTTGCTCGAAGGTATAAATCAATACGATGGTTACTATTATCGTCACTTTAGTGAGCAAGGTACTGAAATTGTAGGTAAGGGGGAGTTTGCGTTATCTGCTAAGGCACTTGTACAGTGGCAACAGGCGATTGCGTTAGGGCCTTCGTTTAATACAACGCTTGCGTTAATGCAGTCGTTATCTGGTGTAGCATATGTTGATGATAATGGTTTTGCTTATGTAAGCAGGCGCAATAAAAGCCAAAGTTTAATGCTTACTGAAATTCTAAATGGAAAATTTAAGCCAAAATTTGCACAAAACAAACTTACTTCAAGTCCTATTGTTAAAATCAATGGTAAATCGTATTTTGCTATTGGTCGACAACGAAGCACTGGCTCAGCCGATTACATTATTTTAATTTATGATGTTCAGGCAATTTCAGCATGGTTAAAAAAGGTGTCACCGAGTAGTGGTGAATACGTTTTTATGAACCAATTACATCAAATTATCGCCAGCTCTAAACAGTTAATAGAGCAAGCGACAGCGTTAAAAAATTATTGGCCAGACTTGGCCGAGCATCAGATTCAAAAAACAGTATTAACTAGTGATAGTAATTACTTTATGCAGCCTATGGATGAGTTACCCATTCATGCAGCATTTTACGAGCACAAACCTCAATTAATAAGCTCAATTAAGTATGAAATATTATTAGAGTTTACTTTTTTAACGTTATTTTTAAGTATTATGTTTGGCGTGTTTTTTTGGTTAAGTCAGCGCATTTTTATAAAGCCAATGACTCACTTGATGTCCTATCTTGAGGGTAACGGTACACAACCCCAAGAGCAGTTAAACTACAAAGTACCGTTGAGCTGGCAGCCTTGGTTTTCTAAGGTTAAACGCGTATTTATTAAAAACAAAGAATTGGTTGATTCGTTACAAAGTGCGAATAAGGCGCTGGATAACCAAGTTCAGTTGCAATCAGAAAAACTAAGCCGTAGTTACGAAGCAAAAGAGCGCCATCTGGCTTTGCTCAACACGATGCTAAACAGTGTGCCTGATCTTATTTATTTTAAAAATATTGATGGATCATTTTTAGGATGCAATAAAGCATTTGAGGCATACATTGGTAAAGATCAAACTGCATTAGTCGGTAAATATGTAGATGATTTAGGCGACAACGATCAGCAAATAAATACGCTTGAAAAACAAGTATTACAAAATAGAAATAGTGTTGAACAGCGAATAGAAACCGATACGAAATCATATCAACTTACTATTGCGCCTTTTTATAATGAGCATCAACACCTGTTGGGAACTATGGGGATTGGTCGCGATATTACCGAGCAACAGCAAACATTATTGGCTTTAAAAGCGTCAGAGTCTAAATTTAGAAGTGCGATTGAATTTGCAGCTAATTGTGTGGTTTTACTTTCGCTAGAGCACACCATATTACAAGTAAATAAAGCAGCAAGAAAGCAGTTTTCTGAACATCCAGTACTCGTGGGGGAGCAGTTAAAAGCACTATTTGATGATTCTCAATGGCAGCAAATAAAAAGTACTTTAGCGCAATTGCTAGATGATAAAAAACGCGTGTACCACTTAACTTTATCGCAAGGGCGGCTAGCAAGCTGGTTGCAACTGAGTGTATCGCTTGTATGGGATGAAAACCGCGATCCAGCCTATTATGTTATTCACATTCAGGATGTGAGTGCGCTAACTAAATCAAAACTAGATGCTGAGCGGGCAACTCTAGCTAAAAGCCGCTTTATAGCTAATTTAAGTCATGAAATACGCACCCCGCTTAACGCTGTTTTAGGGTTGCTTGATATGCTAATTGAGCAAGGGTTAACGCAAAAGCAATTACAGCAAACTGACCAAGCAAAACATGCTGCACAAAGCTTATTACTAATGCTCAATAGGATGCTTGATTTTGCACGTATAGAAGGTTCGCAAACTGATTTAAAACAAGCATCTTTTAGTATGGTTGAGCTGGTGGATATCTGCGAAAGTCTAACGGCTCCATTGTGCGAAGGAAAAGGTATTGAATTTGTCATTGATATCGACCCTTTAATAGCGCCTGATTTGATATGTGACAGCATTCGTTTACAGCAAATATTAGGTAACTTATTAACTAATGCTGTTAAGTTTACAAAAACAGGTTCCATTACTTTAAAAATGGAACTCATTAAAAGCGATAGCCTAGAGCAACAGCATATTTGCTTTAAAGTAATTGATACCGGTATGGGTATAGATGAAGCCGATCAGAGGCGTTTATTTGACGCCTTTACGCAAGGTGATGAATCCTCAACACGCATACATCAAGGTGTTGGACTCGGTTTAGCGATTGTTAAACATGCCGTGTCGTTAATGGGGGGGGAAATTGCTTTAAAGAGTAAAAAAGGCCAAGGTTGTGAGTTTTATTTCAACATTAGTTTTTTAGTTGATACGGGTAAAAACACGATGTTACCGACTAACACTTTGGCTATTTTATCTGAGCAAAGCAAAGAGCTTAAACAAGTAACAAATGCGTATAAAGAATTTGCTAATATTAATTTAGATGAAGTACTAAAATACCCAATTAAACTTTCCAATGTTCAACAGATAATAATAGATGCTGCTGACCTACCAGCACTGTTAAATATTGAAGCGATTAATGATTCGTTGTCAGCTAAAGAAACATCGGTGATTATTATTAATCATCAGCACACGCTTAATTTACCAACAAGTGAGCATTTAGCTGCGCATCACGTTAAAGCATCGGCGTTAGGGCAAAGGTTATTTAGTTTGAACACGGTGCAAAAGCCAGAAGTCGATACCTATACTACAATACATAACATAACTGAAATTAAAGCTGATATATCGGGTCTACTTGTATTAGCAATTGATGATAATCAGCTCAATTTAGAAATAATTAGTAGTGTATTACGCCAAGCAAACGTAAGTGTTGTTACGGCTTTAAGCGCATCGATTGGCATGGAGTTACTGCACGTTTTAAAGCCAGATTTAATATTGATGGATGTGCAAATGCCGCAAATAGATGGCTGCCAAGCAACGGCTTTAATTCGTCAACAGTTTGACGCAAAGCAACTACCTATTTTTGCTTTAACGGCCCATTGTGAACCTGCGGATATTGAGCGTTCTTTAAAGTGCGGTATGAATAAACATTTAACCAAGCCTGTAGTTGCTAAGGTGCTTATTGACGCAATTGCCGATTTAAACTTAGTTAAACCAAGCTTTTTCGAAAAATCATTCGCTTTAACTCAATTTAGTATGGATGAAAAACTGCTCAATACTATGATTGATAAGTTTGCTAGCTTGTGTGAAACACAATTATCTCAAATTGAAGAAACAACCAATAAAGATGATTTGGTACGCTTAGTGCATAGTATAAAAGGTGTTGCAGGTAATTTAGGTTTTAGACGACTATCACACTGTGCTTTATTATGTGAAAGAGAGATTAAAACAACTAACAAGCCTATTGAAATAACACTCAAAGAGCTTATTATGCAGTTAGAACAGGTAATTGTTTTTATTAAAGGGTTAGGGGTTAGGGATGTCGAAAAGAGCTAAAGTACTTATTGTAGATGATGATCCAATCAACAGATTAGTACTTGAAAAAACACTTAAAGGAGAACACGACGTGTTCTTGGTTGAAAGTGGTGAAAAAGCACTTACCTTTGTAAAAACAGCGCAAGTTGATTTAATAATCCTTGATGTGATTATGCCCGGAATTGACGGCTATCAAGTACTTGTAGAACTTAAAGAAAACCCGATAACTCAGTCTATTCCTATCATATTTATATCAGCCAATAGCAGCCATGACGATGAAGCAAAGGGTTTAGAGCTCGGTGCAATGGACTATATAACTAAGCCATTTAGTCCTTCTATCGTTCGCGTTAGGGTACGTAACCAATTACTTATAAAACAAAAAAATGATTTGCTAGAAATGCTAGCTTCAATAGATGGCTTAACCGAAATTCCAAATAGACGCTATCTCGATGAGAATTTATCTCGAGAATGGCGCCGCAGTAAACGCAATGGCACACCGCTATCGGTTTTACTTATGGATATAGACCATTTTAAACGTTACAACGATTGCTACGGACACCGTGCAGGTGATGAATGTTTAAAGGATGTTGCGCAAGCACTCGCAGCACAATGTGAACGCGGTAGTGACTTTATTGCTCGTTATGGCGGCGAAGAATTTGCAGCTGTGCTACCTGGAATGGATAAGCATGAAGCTATGGAGTTTGCTAACAAATTACGTAATGCGGTAAACGCTTTGAACATAGAACATAAAGCCTCGTTAAATGCAGACCACATCACTATAAGTATAGGTATTGCCACCACTCAAAGTGGTAAAGTGTATGCTGAACAAGCATTACTAGAAGAGGCTGATTTAGGCTTATATGCTGCCAAAGATGCAGGGCGGGATAGAATAGTCGCACGGTAAAAATTTAATATACAAAAAACGCCAATATTTATATTGGCGTTTTTGTATCAAACATTTTTTATTGGTTACTGCGTGATCATACCTAAAGCGGTGTCACCAATGCCCACTAACTTATCATTTTTGAATACAAGTGGCGTACATTCATCTTTCGTGGTTTTAGAATCTGAATGCTTGCTATGAGTTACATAAAAAAGTACTTGATATACATCGTCATCTTTTTTTAATAGCTCTGTGAAGTTAGGCGTTTTTAATTGCGTTAAAACAGATTGATAGCTGCTATCCATTTTTAGCTCTGATATAGCTTCACGATTATTTTTATGTTGTGCTTGCCAGCTAGATGAGTTTTTCCCTGCCCAATGCGTCTCAGCTTCACCATCTGATACGGCAATAACACAGCCTGTTAAAAATGGAGCGATTAAAGCGGCTGCTAAAAGTGATTTTTTTCATTTTTATTTACCTTAATAAGATTTTTAATTGGTTATTAGCTGTATTAAAGCAAAGAGTAGACCATATTCATAAGTTGTTATGAATCAGTTTGTTAAGTGGAACAAGCTGTTTTTATCTAATAAAATATTAAATATATTAGTAAAAACAGCCATTTTTTAGCTTATTTGATTACTGCAATAAAATCACTACACCAAACGGTTACGTGATTCGGCTTTAGTAAATGACGCAATGTTTAAACTTACTTCATTAATTAAACGCACAATAGATTCTGTACTTGCCCATGCTATATGCGGAGTAAGTAATAAGTTATTGCCTTTGTAATTAGCTAGCGGGTTGGAAAGCTCTGCAGGTTCTTTAGTTAGTACGTCAACACCAGCTCCTGCAATTAAGTTTTGCTCAAGCGCTGTTGCTAAGTCGGCTTCGTTAATAATGCCGCCACGTGCAGTGTTAATAATTATAGCGTTTGGCTTCATCATTTTAAGTTCATTAAGCGCAATTAAATCGCGTGTTTCATCTGTTAGCGGGCAGTGTACACTGATTATATCGGCTGTTTTAATAACGCCTTCAAAAGGCGTACGACCATCGCGACAAGCAACTCCTTTACGCTCTGCAACAATAACATTAGCGCCAAATGCTTCAGCCACTTTAGCAACGCCTTTGCCTAATGTACCGCCACCTATAATGGCAAATGTTTTACCTTGTAAATCATTAAAGCTGTAATCGAGTATGCAAAACATTTCGCTTTTTTGCCACGCGCCTTGCTGGCAATCTGCCTGATAGCGATGTGTATTACCCAGTAAGTTAGTAATTAAAGAAAACGTATGCTGAACAACAGAAGGCGTTGAATAGCCCGCTACATTAGTGACTGCAATACCAAATTCTTTAGCGGCTTCTAAATCAACATTATTGGTACCGGTTGCACTTACACAAATTAATTTAAGCTGTGTTAGTTGGCTAATTGTGTCGCGATTTAAAACTGCTTTATTAGTGATTAATACATCAGCGCCTTGGCAGTGTTCAATAACTTGCTCTGGGCTAGTAAGTTCATAAGTCGTTAATTTACCAAGTTGTTCAATACAAGTAAGAGACGTTTTAGCTAACGTAGCGTTATCGAGAATAGTAATGTTCATTATGAGCCCTAAAATAAGTGGATCTAAAAGAGTTAAAATCGTAAAAAGAGGCCTACGATCCAGAAAAAATCTAAAATATGGGCTTAAGGTACTACGAAAGAAAGCCTTTGTTAATGGTATTACTACCAAATGATTAGAGGACATGTAATTAGAGAGTTTAGTATTAGTGGTCTGCCCACTACATGATTGGGAACATGGTATTTTGATCAACTGATCAGTTTTTTGCACTTTTAAGCAAGCTCATGGTCATAGAAGGTAATTAAACTCGGCTTTAAATAGATTTATAGCGAGTTGCTAAAAATAAAAATCGTTTTTTGGTCATTTCGCATTTTAGATTGGCTGAGTTATAATCGGATATAGACATAAACGGTGTGCTTTGGCGTGCCGTTTTTTAACATTATAGATGTAGTAATGAGTGAATTAGAAGATAAATACGCAGATATACGCCCATACAACGACGACGAAGTTGCGGCGTCGCTTACTCGTTTAATTAACGACAATGCGTTTATTGATGTAATAGCAAAGTATAATTTACCGCGCTTCTTATCGGCAGTGCCTTTTATTGCGCGCCCATTAGTAAGAAGTCAGTTACGTAAAAAGTGGGGCAAAGTAAGCACCGTTGAAGACGTACAAAACGAAGTGGCGCAATACTTAGATAAATTAGTAAAACGCACCACGTCAAAAGTAACCTTTTCTGGATTAGATCAGTTAGACGCTGATCAGGCCTATTTATTTATTTCAAATCACAGAGATATAGTACTTGATCCTGCATTAGTTAACTGGGGTTTATATCAGCATAAAATGAAAACAGTGCGCATTGCTATTGGCGATAATTTATTGCAAATACCTTACATTACTGAGCTTATGCGTCTAAATAAAAGCTTTATCGTTAAGCGCTCTGCTAAAGCGCCAAAAGAGATGTTAAAAGCACTGACTCAGTTATCGTCATACATTTACGATTCTGTAATCGGTGGAAATTCTATTTGGATTGCACAAAAAGAAGGGCGTGCAAAAGACGGTTTTGATCAAACTGATCCTGCGCTTTTAAAAATGCTGCAGTTGAACGGACGTAAACAAAAGAAAGAGTTTGGCGATTATATTAAAGAGTTGAAAATAGTGCCTGTTTCTATTTCTTATCAATATGAGCCGTGTGCAATTGCTAAAGCTAAAGAGCTTTACCATAAACAGCATCACGGTGAATATATTAAGTCGGCTGGTGAAGACATTGCGAGTATTGTTGAAGGTTTTAGTACTGCTAAAGGGCATGTGCATTTAGCGTTTGGGCAACCAATTGAATCTAAATGTGATAGCGCTGAAGAACTAGCTAAAACGATTGATCAGCAAATCGTTGATTCGTTTTATTTGCACCCAGGTAATTATATTGCTGGTGGCTGTAAAAAGGCAGTTATTGATTCTCCAGATACGGCTAAGTTTGAGCAGCGTTTAGCACTGGTACCAGAAGAGTTGAAACCGTTAGTACTGGCTATGTACGCTAAGCCGTTTCACCGTAAAACAGAGATAAATACTAATAGCTGTGAACATTAATACTCACAGCTCAATGAAATTAAGCAGCAATTAAATTGCTGCTTTTTTTTTGCTCAAAAATAACGCTATACTAATACCTCCTCTTCAATTGGGCGGTACTTATGCATGCAACAAATTGAAATATTTGATATTCCAAGTCCTTGCAAGAGTATTTGCTTAGTTAATAACAGAGGGTATTGCAAAGGGTGTTATCGTAGTCGGGATGAACGCTTTTCGTGGAATACCTTAACCAACGACCAAAAAAAGAAGGTGCTTAGTTTGTGCCAGCAGCGCTACAAACGTTATCTTCAAAAAAACCAGCAAAATGCAGTGCCAAGCACACAGGCAGAGCAGCAAGGATTCGACTTTTAAAAGCTCAACCCATACTTGGCTCTTAGTGCGTATACGGTACCGTTGTCAGTTAGGTTAATTAATGACATTTTAAGTTTTTCTACTAGGTTTTTATTACGTTTATTTAAATAATGATAAAGCGGATACGTACTCAACACTTCTTTTTCAAAGCAACCTTGGGGTGTAGGGAGATCGTTATTTTGCATTATAAAGTTAATCATTAAAGCCCCTTGTACTTTTTGCTGAGCTAGTAAATTAAGCTGGGCATTCATACTTTTAACTTTAATAATATTTCCTGCAAATTGTGTACTTGCTAAATAATGCTCTTGGACAGGGTAGCCATCAACAATTGCGACACTATCGAGTTGTTCTAAACTGCGAGGTAAACAATTTTTATATAATACTAAGTCAAACTTAAAGAGCTCATAATCGACCCTAATTAAGTTCTCATAGTTTTCTTCAACACTTATATCTCTTCCCAATTGTCCATCAAGTACGCCATTATTTGCCGCAAGCAAAGCATTTTGACGGCTAAAGTCGATAATATGTATTTTAAAACCTATATCTGCGTATGCTAATTTTAAAAGCTCTAAGGCATAATCAGCTTGGGGTGTACTTTGCGGGCGGTTAAAAGTGAGGTTGTATTGATGGCTAAAACAAGGTGCAATAAAAAATAAATTTACCAATAATAACAAGATACTAAAACGTCTGTTCATTATCGGTTCCAATTACTACAGAAATAAATAAAATAAGACGCGTATAATAACAAGGAGATTACCTCTTGCCCAGTTTCGGGGTTAATCAATTAACTTTAAAAGCAAATGAGGAAGTATTGTGAGTTTTAATTTATGCCTATTACCACGCGAAGAAAAATACCAAATTCAGTTAGATTATGAAGCGTCTTTTTGGGCGTATCAGATTAAGCGTAATAAAAAAACGAGAGAGCAAGTTTATAACACAATCCATAGCCGTCCAATGGCTGAGCAAATGGTTTTGAAGCAAAAGTTTGAGCAATATTTAGCGCTAATGCTTAGCTAAGTGTTGATATAAAAATGTATATAGTTGAATTGCTGGATGGGCTAAAAATTCCACTCGTTAATAAATTTTATAAAAAACATAATGTAAGAGGGCGGGCTAATAAACAAGATAAGGTATGGGTTACTTACTATAATAATGAAATAGTTGCGGCGTGTAGGCTACAAGATAAAACAGAATTTTTATTTTTATCTACTGTTTTTGTGGCTCTTGATCATCGCGGTAACGGTGTTGCTACACAATTGCTATCTACACTCTTAAAGTCGCAAAATAAGGTGATTAATACCTTCGCATATAAAAACGTAGTTGATTTATATTGTGCTATTGGTTTTAACCAAATGTTAACATATACTCTTGCTTTACAAGTACTTTTTGATACTTATAAACATCGAAATATAGTCGCTCTAGAGTACCCATAATAATAATTAATAATATGGAATAAGCATGAGTAAATGCGTTAATGGGATCATTAGTTGCTTTGTAGTTTTAATAACTATTCTAAGTTGCCAAGTAGGCGCACAAGTAAAACGTTTATCCCCAAGCGAAGGCTTATCGCAAAGCTACGTCAATACTATGCTTATCGACACTAATGGTTACCTTTGGCTTTCTACTGAGGCAGGGCTTAATCGTTATGATGGCTATCAAGTTATTCCAATAAACGGTCCTAATGGTGAATTAGAAGAAGCGATCATTGATCGTATTTACCAAGACCCTCAAGGACACATTTGGATAGCCTCTTTACTTGCAGGACTATTTAGGTACGACCCCGTAACAGATTCATATCAGCAGTTTTTAGAAAAACCCACCAGTGAAGAAGAAATTATCAATCAGTCTGTTTTTAGTATGGTGGCCGTTGATAAAAAAACACTGTGGATTGGACGCGGGCGCGACTTTGCAAAGCTTGATATAGCAACCGGAAAAATCACAACTATTTTTGAGCTGCCCGCTAAATATAAAAATACCCTGGTAAGAAAGTTATTTGCCTACAATGGTTATATATTTATAGGTACAAGCCATGGCGCATACGTATTTGATATTGCCACAGAGCAAGTTAGGCCACTGCAACACTTAAAAGGTGAGGCTGAGCATATTTACCAAAATAATGTTAAGTCGTTCGCACTCGGTGAAAATAAAAAGTTATTAGTTGGGGCTGTACAAGGTTTATACGAAGTTGATATTAGTAACTTATCAAAAATGTTTGAACGCCCAGATTTACCTTTTAAAAGTAAAATATTACTCAATGATTTAAATGTGTGGAGCATAGTAAACGAACACGGAAAAATAGATTTAGCCACCGATAAAGGCTTGTTTAAATTTGATTTAAGCACCGGAGAAATGATCAAAAATACTCGAATAGCCCAAAGTAAGTACACACTTGCTGATACCAGTATTATTGATATGGCTAAAGATAAATCGGGTGGTACGTGGGTTGCGACTAAAACTGATGGTGCATTTTACTTATCTCACGACAGCTATCATTTCAATAATGTCGATGGAACTTTGCTCGGAGGCGATGGTTTATCGCATCATTCTATTTGGGGTATTACCGAGTATAAAGACAAGCTTTGGCTTGCAACGCACAATGGTATTACTGAAGTTGATTTAAAAACAAATATTGGCAAAGTTTATTTAAAAGACTACAAAGTCGACTTACTCACCACTGAGTTTACCGTATACGAAATAACACCTTATAAAGATAATTTATGGCTTTATACAAACCGTGGTTTGTTTATTTTTGACCCTGTAACTCACCAAGTTAGCGAACCTAAAGTGCATGACCCTGCTAATCAAGAGTTGATTACGGGTAGGGTACATGGCGTTACATTAATGCCAAGTGGCGATCTATACTTTGTGCACTCAGATCATGGGGTATTTATATACAATATAGATTCTCAAGTAATAACGCGTTTGGGTGGCCAGTTTGATCAATTTGAACCCTTTTTAGCTCACGGCTTTTTACCCGCGCTGAGTAATAAACCAGACTCGCCACTGTTTTTTAATGCGGGTATTTTATATCAAGTAAACCCAAGTGATTTAGCACTAAAAATGATTTACAAAGTGCCAAAACAGCATGAAAACGTAGCCATTAGCGTGCTTTCTTATTTAATTGATAACAACAATATATTGTGGATATCACTTTCTAATTTTGGCTTGATAGGCCTTGACGCGACTACCTACCAATTAGTTCATACAATCGATTTAGAAAAAAATAAGCTAGGTACATTACTTTACGATATGGTGCTAGATGACGATGGCATGATTTGGATGAGTAGCCATAAAGGTATTTGGCGATTAAACCCAGAAACACTTCATTTTCAGCAGTTTTCTACATCTGAAGGGTTACTTTCAGCTGAGTTTAATAGTAACGCAATGGCACAGCTTAAAGATGGTCGTATTGCGTACGGTAGCTTAAAAGGCTTTACCTATTTTCATCCAATGGAGAACCAAAATTATCAATCGCTTATTGATCACGTAAATATTACGCGGGTTGATTTAATGTCGCGAGATTTATCGCTTGATTTAAAACAGCCGCTTAATGAAGTGGTGCTAAATCATGATGATATAGGACTTGAGGTGGCATTTTCGGCCATGGCATTTAGCAATCAAGAACGCATTATTTATGAGTATCAACTCGATAACGGGCAAAAAAGTTATACCCGAAATAATAACCGTGTATTGTTCCCTAAATTGAATCCAGGTAATTATCAATTAAAAGTATGGGCTAAAGATCCGCTAACTGGCGAATATACCTCACCTGCTATTTTAAAAATAAAAGTAAAATATCCGCTTTGGCGCGCACCTTATTTTATGGTGCTTTACGGTATGCTATTTATTGGTTTTATTGCCATGTGGGTTATGCGCCGCAATAAAATTCAACGTATTTTATTGGCAGCAAATAAAGAAAGTAAAGAAAGTGAAGCGCGTTTAAAACTGGCGCTAGAGGGCAGTGAATCCGGAGTTTGGGATTGGGAATCAAGTAACCCAAGTATTTATCAACCTCGTTTAGTAAGTGAGCTAGGCTATGAAAATGAAACAGTAAGCCTTGACGAGTACTTATCTAAAATTCACCCGCAAGACAAACAGCTATTTCGCTTAGAGTGGCTTGAGTTTTTATCTACCGAAAAAGGTTACTTTAACTGTACTTACCGTCTTCGCCATGCGAAAGGTTATTGGCGCTGGTATAAGGACTTTGGAAAAGTAGTTGAGTGGGACGATAAAACACCGCAAAAAGTAGCGGGTACCTACACAAATATGACCCGTGAGATGGTGTTTGAAGAACACGCTTTACTATTTACAGCGGCATTTGAGCAAACCCGTGATTGGGTGTTTATACTCGATAAAAATTTAAATATTCGGGCTTCTAATAAATCACTACAAACGGCTTTTAATTTTTCTGCTGAGTCGTTATCTAGTCGAGCACTAAATTTAGGTATATCGCGCAGTAATCGTTTTGATTACTTACGCATAATGCAAAAACTGTCTGTTGGGGAGCACTTTTCGTGTGAAGACAGTGTAGTTTTAGCAAATGGTGAGTCACGCCATGTACTTGTGAAAATAAGTGCCGTTGCCGATAACGAACAGCGCCTTAATAGCTATGTTATTATTTTAACCGATATAAACGCTCAAAAATCAGCTGAAAACGAACTGCACTTATTAGCTAACTACGATGCCCTAACTGGCCTGCCAAATCGTACGCTATTTAACGATCGCGTAGAGCACGCCCTTGAGCAAGCAAAATTGCATGAATGCAAAGCGGCCTTATTACATATAAACATAAAGCGTTTTAAATACTTTAATGATTCTTTAGGGCATGAAGCGGCCGATGAGTTAATTAAAGAAGTGGCAGAGCGTTTAAGATGTTCACTGCGTCCATCGGATAGTGTAGCGAGATTTGGTGGCGATGAGTTTGTTGTACTGGTGGAAGATATTCATCAAATAGAGCAAGTACTTATTATATGCACTAAGTTAATGGATTGCGTGAATCAAAATATTGCGATTAATGGCCAAGTTGTTAATGTTAATTTAAGTATTGGCGTGGCTATATCGCCAGATGACGCGCAGCAAGGGCCTGCACTTTTAAAAGCTGCTAGCATCGCGTTATATCATGCAAAAGATTCTTTAGAAGGGCGCTACCAGTTTTATAAGCAAGAGATGAATCAGCATGTTCAAAGAGCACTACATCTTGAATCTCAGCTGACGAGAGCGTATCAAGAAGAAGAATTTTGCAATTACTATCAGCCTATTATCAATGCTAAAAGTCAAAAAACAGAAGGCTTTGAAGTTCTGCTACGTTGGCCTGAAAATAAACTAGTACAAACTCAAGAGTTTTCGGTGGCAGCAGAAGGTATCGGCTTAATTACAAAAATTATGCTGCAGACTTTTGCGCGCGCTTTATTAGAGCTAAAAGAGTGGCGTAAAGCCTCACCTCATTTGTATCTTTCTATTAATTTATCGGCCCTCGATTTTGAGTTTGAAGATTTAGTACCTGAAATTAGAAATGCGCTAAATCATGCGCAGGTATCATCAGAAGCCATTGTTTTTGAAATAACAGAGTCTGTACTTATGCGCGACTCTCACCAAGCTCTGCAAAGCATGGAGCAACTTAAAAAGCTAGGTTGCAGGCTCTACATGGATGACTTTGGTACGGGGTACGCATCACTTACTTATTTAAAGCGTTTTCCGATTGATGTATTAAAAATTGATAGGAGCTTTGTAGAAGATATTGGGATTGATTCTGACGACGAAGCCATTATTCAGTCAACCCTTGCATTGGCCCACAGCTTAGGAAAAGAGTGCGTTGCGGAGGGCGTAGAAAGCTCGCATCAACTTACCTTTTTAAAGGCTCGAGGATGCAAGCATTTCCAAGGGTATTTATTTAGTAAACCGGTACCAAATAACGAAGTGCTAGCACTTATTAATCGCGATTGGAGCGATATTTTCAATCAATAATAGGAATAGAAAATTAAGGGCGTTTACCACAATTGCGACAGTAAATATGACTACTGTGCTGATTGAGTTGGGTCTTAATCGCTTTATTGGCCTCAAGTTTACTTAGCCCTAATTTGTAGCGTAGATCTTCTAAGTGTTCGTGTTGGGCTTGGTTAAGTGTGCCATCTTGAATTTGTTCATGCACAGCATCTTCAAAAAACTGACGGCGTTTACGTATTTGTTCTGAAAAACTAGACGCTAGCAAACCCGTAGGTATCGCAACCATTCCCATGCTGAGCAATGTAATCACACCACCGAAAAACTTACCCAATGGCGTTATAGGTACTACATCGCCATAACCAACGGTTGTTAATGTTGCCATTGCCCACCACATAGCCGCAGGAATAGAGCCAAATTTATCGGGTTGTATGTCGTGCTCAATTAAGTAAATTCCGCATGAAGCTAAAATAAGCACGACGGCCATAATAAAAAAAGCAGCCATTAATGAACTACCTTCATCGTTAAAGGCTTTTAAAAGTAGTTGCATAGCGCGTGAATAACGAGAGAGCTTAAATACTCTTAATAATCGCAGTACGCGTAAAAAACGTAAATCGAGCGGGAACAAAAACATCATTAAGCTAGGTAGAATCGCGATTAAGTCGATTAACGCCATTGGAGATAAGAAGTAATGTAATCTACGTTTAGCGTTAGAGCCTTCAATAGCAGCATACTGTATTTTATCCACGCAGGCCCAAAGTCTTGCTAGGTATTCAACAGCAAAAATAGCGACAGAGACAATTTCTAAAACTAAAAATTCGTCATAATATTCAAGCGCTACACTGGGAATAGACTCAATAACAATGGCTATAACGTTAGCCATAATTAAGCTAATAAGCATAATATCCAAAATATGCCCAGCACGGTGATACTCTCCTGTGCCTTCAAATAGGCAAGCCATTTTTTTTCTTAAAGTTTGCGGATTATTCATTATTAAGTTTAAGCACCATATTAATACTGCCTTCTTCAAAGTCGCGACTAATTTTAAAACCCAACTTTCGGGCAAGCTCAATCATGCCGGTGTTCTCTGGCAGTGTTATACCTTCAACCGACTCCACACCTTGGCGTTTGCAGTGGCTAATTGCTGCGCTCATTAGTATGCGACCAAGCCCTAAGCCTTGGCAGTCTGAACGCACTACAATGGCAAATTCAGCATGTAAGTTATCGGGGTCCATAATAACGCGAGACACACCCAGTGTTCGGGTTTTACCTTCAAAGCGTTGGCAAACAATAAACGCCATTTCGCGGTCATAATCAATTTGCGTCATTTTAGCGAGTTGGTCGTGGTTAAACTGTGGCAGCTCGCCAAAAAAGCGTTTGTACCTGTCTTCTTTATTAAGCGATTCATCAAATGCTTTATGAGCTTGCTCATCTTCTGGCTTTATCGGTCTGAGTGTAGCTTTGGTGTTGTTTTTAAGTGTTACTACTTCAACAAGTTCAATAGGGTAGGGACGAATAGATAAACGCTTACGATTGCTCTGAGTTTGATAGCGGTTAAGTGTCATCGTGGCATCGAGTACTAAAAACTGTCCGTTGCTGGCAAGGATAGGGTTTAGTTCCATAGAGCTTATATCAGGCTGATCAATCACTAGCTGAGAAATACGCGTTAGCAGTGCACACAAGCGATACTTATCAACCTTTTCGGGTAATATGCGCTCTTTTAATACGCCTTTATCGTGCGCTGCTGCAATTAAATACTTTGCTAAGTTCATATTCAGTGGAGGTAGAGCAACGGCGGCTTGCGCATATTCAAGGCCGGTGCCTGCTTCACCTAATAATATAACAGGACCAAAATTAGGCTCTGTTTTAATCGCAATTCGCAGCTCATTTGCGCCTGCTCGTGGCGCCATTTTTTGTAATGAGAACCCTTCAATAACAGCATCTGGGTAAGTGTTTTTAATACGTATAAGCATTGCAAAAGCGGTTTGCTCAACCTCGTTAGCATCATTTAGGTTAAGTACTACACCACCTACTTCAGATTTTGAGGCAATACTTGGGCTAATGAGCTTTAACGCTACTGGAAAACCAAGCTCTATGGCTTGCTCTTTGGCTTCTGTTGGGGTGTAAGCGACCTCAGTTTGAATGCATTTAATACCATAATGGCTTAATACTTGGCTTGCCTGATGAGTCGGTAAGTAGCTTTGCCCGTCATCTATAAATTCATTAATAAGTGTTTTAGCAGCCACTTTATTTATTTTTGCGTCATCAGTGTTCGATTCAGGCGTTTGCGTTAAATGCTTTTGGTTACGGCGATACGTCACCAAGTGCATAAATGCGCCAACGGCTCCCTCGGGTGTTCTATAAGTAGGTATTGCGTTGTTAGAACACACTTTTCTGGCGGCGTAAGATGCATCTTCACCCATAAAGTTAGTTATAACGTAAGGGCGTGCCATTTTGGGTAATTTTTGCAAAGTTTCTACAATAATGTTGGCGTAGTCTTCGCTGGGTGCAAGTGCAGACGGTGTGTGGATAATCAGTAAGTTTTTAACTTCTTTCGCATGAAGTAAAATCTCTAATGCTTGCTTGTAACGCCCAGGTGCTGAGTCGCCAAAAATATCCACAGGGTTTGAGGTGGTTTCTGATTGCGGAATTACTTTATTTAGCGCATTTCGAGTTTCAATGCTTAGTTCTGCTAATTTACCGGAGCTTTGAATTAGCTCATCAACGGCCATAACACCCGGGCCGCCACCATTAGTTAAAATAGTCAGTTGCTCTACTTTTAATAATTTGGGGTGCATGGCGAGTGTTTGTGTCGCTGCAAACAGTTCACGTAAGTCATTTACGCGCAGCATACCCGCTCGTTGAAATAACGCATCGTAAACAGCATCAGAGCTTTGCTTTCCGCCGGTGTGAATTTCGGCCGCGAGTGCGCCGGCACTTGTTTTACCTGTTTTAATCGCAATCACAGGTTTACTAAAAGCCGCAGCTCTAGCTGCTGATATAAATCCACGAATATCTTCAATGTTATCAATGTAGAGTAAAATAGCTTTGGTTTTAGCATCGCGACCTAAAAAGTCGAGTAGTTCATTAAAGTTTATATCAAGGCAATCACCCACTGATACAAAATATGAAAAGCCAATTTCTTTGTTTTTAGCCCAATCTAGAATGGTTGAACATACTGCTGCTGATTGCGATACAAATGCAATTTTACCTGGGCTTGCCACGGTATGTGAAAAGCTCGCATTTAAACCAATATGAGGAATTAGTAAGCCCAAACAATTCGGCCCAAGTAAAGTAACCTGCTTGGCTTGAGCGCAGGCTTTAAGCGCACTTTTTTGCTCCCCAGAAAGTCCATCGGCAATAACAATAGCTGTTTTACAGCCAAGTTCTCCAAGCTGCTCAATAATATCAATTAAGGTGTTTTTGTTAGTACAAATAACAGCAAGATCGGGTACTTTTGGCAAATCAGCAATAGAGGGGTAAGCAAGTACCCCGTGAACGGCTGTGTGGCTTGGAGTAACAGGCATTATTGGGCCTTTAAAGCCACCCTGAAGTAAGTTGCGCATAACCACAAAACCAGCACGCGTTGATATATTCGAGGCACCAATAACGGCCACTGAGCTTGGATTAAAAAACTGGGTAATGCGCTTAAGGCTCATGGTTTTTCCTAGGCTGATTAAATTTTGCGTTATTTATAGTCTCAATGTACCCTGTTTACTGTGTTATTTCGAGCGTCTAGATGCTTATTATTGATATCAATCAAGGAGATTATCGTGAATAAAACATCCGGTTTTTACATTGTTATCGCGGCTATTTGTTTAAGTATAGGCTTAATTAGCTTAGGGTTTATTTTAAAGAGCACAGCTCTTAGCGTGAAAGAGATGGAACGTACTGTGCAAGTTAAGGGATTGGCCGAGCGAGAAGTCATTGCCGATACGGTAATTTGGCCTCTGCAATTTAGTGATGCCGATAATAACCTTGAAAAATTAGTCAGCAGAGTTGAGAAAAAAAATGATGCTGTTACTGCTTTTTTAAAACTGCATGGTTTTGACGACGATGAAATAACAATAGGTAGCCAGTCCGTTATTGATAAGCAAGCACGCGAATACAGTAATGAAAATCAGCAATTTAGATACATAGTGCGCTCAAATATTATAGTTTATTCAGATGCGCCAGATAAAGTACAAAACGCGCTGAGTAAAGTAAGCCAGCTTGCTAAACAAGATATCGCGATAGTGCAGGACAGCTACGAAACAAAAGTTGAATACATTTTTACAGGCCTCAATGATGTAAAGCCTGCGATGGTGCAAGAAGCAACTGAAAAAGCGCGAGAGGTCGCTAATAAATTTGCCAAAGATTCTAATTCAAAATTAGGCAAAATAAAAACCGCTCGCCAAGGGCAATTTAGTATTAGTAATCGAGATTCAAACACACCACAAATAAAAAACATAAGAGTGGTGACCAGCGTTGAATATTATTTAAATGACTAGGGCCTGTTGACCTTTCAGGATTAAAATTTGTTCAATCTAGGGGCAATTTAATCGCGGCGTGAGGTTTGTAACCTAGCGGGCTAAGTAAAAACCGAGCAACAAAGAGTAAATTGCCCCTAGGCAGAACCCTTCGGGCAGCGCATGTTTGGCATTTATTCCACGTTATCGCCTATTTATGGGGAATAACCACACTGCATAGGCTCTGCCTTGCCTAAATACCAAACATACTGCTGCAAATTTAACCTCGAAAGATAAACAGGCCCTAGGAAATAATATGTCAGAGTCTAAATATGGTCAGTTTGTACTGGCTCCCCGTTCGTACTTTTTTACTGCTATAGCGAGCGTGGTATTTGCGTTTATAGGCTTCAGTTATAATGCATGGCGAATGGAAGCAAGTGAAGAGAACAACAATACACGTATTGCTAGCTTTCAAATATTACAAGAACTAGCCGAGCTTGAGCTTATAGTATTTGCAGCGCATTACGATAATAACAAAATAGATGGTAGCCCTAGAAAAGGCTGGGTTAAAGTTAACTTAATTCACGACTTAAGCTACTTAGCCGTTGATAAAGTACATTTAAAAACAAAAGACTTACAAAAGGTCTGGCAAACAAATTGGCCAAATATGGTTGAGCACGAAAGTGCTGCGCAATCCATTACACACGCTATAGATAGTGTGCGTATAGAAGTAGTGGGTGAGTTAAAGCGCCTTGATTAGGTGCACAACTTGCGCCGTTGATCGTTGCAAGTAAGCAGCGCTTAGTAAAATCGTGGTTTCGTTAAGTTTTTGTCCTTTTAATACGTTAATAAGCTGCTGTTTTGCATTCGGATTTTGTTTTTGTTCTATTTCCATAAGAGCTAATAACGCTGAGAATTCATGCTTAACTGGTGTGTTAGGTTTATCAGCGTAAGCAATATAGCTGGCAACCGGTGTTAACCCTTGTTGATTTGGCTGCGCAAGCGCTTTAACTAAGTCATCATTTGATTCAAACAACATTAAAGAGCGCACATAGTTAAATGGCAGCTTTGTAGCATCAGCATGTTTAAACACATTGTGCAGTACGTTATTTCCTTGGGTATCTTGTGCTAAAAAGCCTTTATTAAGTTTGAGCGCAGGGGTAAAAAAGCTTAACGCATCAATACTGGTGAGTTGGTTAATAAAAGGAGACGGTGGTGTGTTAGTGGTTAAAATACGCTTGGCAACATTTTGCATAAAATCGTACTTAATGCTTAACCGCTCAGCGCTTTGAAATAAATGGTTAAGTTGCAAAGTTTGCTGGGCAGGACTTAACTGCTTAAAGTCGTTATTGAGCTCATTTAATTGCTGCTTTGAAATACGCGCATTAAGTAGTTGTATGCTTAAATCCATTATTATTTCCAAAATCTTTTTTGCTACTATAAAACAAAAAAGGTCGCAGATGCGACCTTTTCATATTTAAAGCAATTGTTTAAATTGGTTTTAAGCCTTTTTGCTTGCTACCCATTCATTAACAAAGTTTTCTAGCACGTTAAGTGGTACTGGACCATTTTTAAGTACTACGTCGTGGAACTGGCGAATATCAAACTTATCACCAAGCTGCTTTTTAGCATCTTCACGAAGCTCTAGAATCTTAAGCATACCCACTTTATAAGCCGTTGCTTGTGAAGGCATTACAATGTGACGCTCAACCATTTTAACACCGTCAGATGTTGCATTAGGCGTGTTATTTACGTAGTAATCAATACCTTCTTGGCGAGTCCACTTCATTGCGTGAATACCTGTATCAACCACTAAGCGACATGCGCGCCATAATTCCATTGAAAGGCGACCAAAATCTGAATAAGGGTCTGAGTACATGCCCATTTCTTTTGGAATGAACTCTGAGTATAAACCCCAGCCTTCAATATATGCTGTGTAGCCACCAAATTTACGGAACTTAGGAATACCTTCTAGTTCTTGTGAAATAGCTATTTGCATATGGTGGCCCGGAATACCTTCGTGGTA
The DNA here is from genome assembly GCF_015864465.1 of Pseudoalteromonas sp. SWN29. Taxonomy (NCBI): domain Bacteria; kingdom Pseudomonadati; phylum Pseudomonadota; class Gammaproteobacteria; order Alteromonadales; family Pseudoalteromonadaceae; genus Pseudoalteromonas; species Pseudoalteromonas sp. SWN29. Next base: position 54,263 of record NZ_JADYXE010000015.1, on the reverse strand, counting down.
AGCCAGTGCTTCCATTTGATACGTTGGCATTGCTTCCATATCGTAAAGATTAGCGTAGTAAACACCTGGGCGTGAGCCGTCTGGAGCAGGCTGTTGGTAAAATGCTTTACCTGCCGCTTTCTCACGGAATGCTTCAACTGCTTTTACTTTTAAATCAGCTTTTGGTTTAACAATAAATAGCTCATCTAAACGCATTTTCATTGTATCAATAAGGCCTGTCGCTTCATCAAGGTAGCGTTGCTTACCTTGTGCATCATTAGGGTAGTAAAATTGTTTGTCAGTTTTCATAAACTGCATAAACGCTTTTAAATCGCCTTTAAAGCCCACTTTATCTTTAATTTCACGCATTTCATCATGAATACGTGTCACTTCAGATAGGCCAATCGCATGAATTTCTTTAGCCGTTAAATCGGTTGTTGTAGTGCGCTTAAGTGCGTTGTTATAAAACGCTTCGCCGTCAGGTAGTTTCCATGCGCCATCACGGTCATCTGCACGTTTTTCAAGCTGTGCTAGGTAATTAATTAGCTTAGAGTAAGACGGTTTAACAGCCGATTTTAATGCATCAGATGCATCGCTGATTAACGAATCTTTTTCGTCTTGGCTAATTTCAAGCGCTGTTACTTTACGTTTAAAGTCGGCAAGTAATGTAGAGTCATCACTTTTATCAAATGGTGCACCGTGAATAATATTTTTGCTTGAATCAATAACATGTGGGAACACAAATTTAGGGGCAATAATGCCTTTTTCTGCACGTACAGTTAAATCGATAATTAGTTGATCAATAACACCAGTTACACCATTTAAACGTGAGATGTAGTCTTTAGCTTCTTTTACATTACTAATTGAGTGCTGATTAATTAAAAATGCAGGGATCATAGAATGCGTACCAAACATTTGGTTCACAGGGTAGTTATGGTAACGCCATTTAAAATCAGCAATTGAGCTTTCAAGATCTTGTTTTTTTAAGTCGTAGCTTACTTTTGTTGCATCATCTAATAAATCACGGCTAATTGCTTTTAGTGCAACTAGGTCAGCTTTTGTTTGCGCTAAATCTTTAAGCTGTCTTTCTTCGCTGCCATCGTCCCACTTATCGTAATCTTGCTTAATACCCATGTATGTTTGATATACAGGGCTGCTCATTACGTCGCGGTTAAATGTATCTTCAAAAAAAGCATTCGCTTTGTCTATTTCACTTTGTTGTGATTGAACTGCTTGTGCAATAGGAGCTGAAGTCGCTTGTTGTGTTGTTTGCTGGCAACCAGCAAGTAGTGCAACGCTTACTGCCGCTGCAATAAAAGTAAGTTTACGCATTGTTTTCCCTTTTGTTGTTAGAAACCCATTAGGGTATTTTATATTTATTTTTTTGCTTAATAGAACGTGTAGTATCAAGTACTACACGAACAATTCTAGCAGGTCATTTAAAAAGCGATGACCTTTTAAGCTTACTTGCCAATGGCTGTCTGTTTGAGTCAATAAACCTTTATTAATTGCTTGGTTTAATGCGCTTTGCTGACTTTGCAGTGGCAGTGTTGTTAGCTTATTAAAGTCGTTAATCGGGCAAGGCTCAACAAGGCGAAAGCGATTCATAAAAAATTCAAACGCTAAATCGTCTTGCTCTACATGCCAGCTTTTATACATATACGGTTTAATTAAATCCATATAGCCGCGTGGATGTTTTACCTTTTCGGTACGTGTAATAAGCCCTGTATTTGCATCAGTAACCTTACCATGCGCGCCGCAGCCAATACCGAGATAATCGCCAAAACGCCAATAATTTAAGTTATGTTGGCATTGATAACCTGGTTTTGCATAGCCCGATATTTCGTATTGTATGTAACCTGCTTGAGCTAGTAACTCGACCCCTTGCTCTTGAATGTCCCACAGTGTTTCGTCTTGTGGCAAGGTAGGAGGTTTCGACGCAAATTGCGTGTTTGGTTCAATAGTCAGCTGATACCACGATATATGCGGTGGATCGAGCGCTATTATTTGTTTTAAATCACTCAGTGCATCATCAAGTGTTTGGCCTGGTAAGCCATGCATTAAATCAAGGTTAAAGCTGTTTAAACCGGCTTCTTTAGCTTGCTGCGCGGCATAATTAGCCTCGTCGCTGCCATGAATCCGACCAAGTGCTTTTAACTTGTCGTTTTGCATGCTTTGCACGCCAATAGAAATACGGTTAATACCTGCTTTTACGTAATCTTTAAAGCGACCTGTTTCTACCGTGCCAGGGTTGGCTTCAAGGGTAACTTCACAGTGCTCTTCAAGACCAATTAGGTTGTTGACTTCATTTAGTAAACGAGTATAAGCCGCGCCCGTTAATAAACTAGGAGTACCGCCACCAATAAAAATACTGTGAATTTTACGCCCTTGCACTAAGTGCAAATCTGCTTTTAAATCATCAATTAAATGCTGAACATATTCAGCTTCAGGTATTTCACCTTTTTGTCCGTGGCTATTAAAGTCGCAGTACGGGCATTTTTGCACGCACCAAGGTACGTGCACATATAAGCTCAGTGGTGGAAGGTTCACAGGCCGCCTTTTTGCTGTAGCTCTAGTAATAGTTTTTGTAGCGCTTGGCCGCGATGACTCACTGCATTTTTTTGCTCTTTTGTAAGCTCAGCACTGGTACAATTTTGCTCTGCTACAAAAAATACGGGATCGTAACCAAAGCCACCGTTGCCATTTTGAGTGAGCGTAATTTCGCCTTCCCAGCTTGCGCTGCAAATAAGAGGAGTGGGGTCATCTGCGTGGCGCATTAACACCAGTACACACCAAAAACGTGCACTGCGAATAGGGTTATTACCCAAATCTACAAGTAACTTATCAATGTTATCTTGATCGCTAGCATTAGGGCCTGCAAAGCGGGCTGAATACACACCGGGCGCACCATTTAAGCCATCAACTTCTAAACCAGAGTCATCGGCAATTGCAGGCATGCCAGTAATTTTAGCGGCATGGCGTGCTTTAATAATGGCATTTTCAACAAAGGTAGTGCCGGTTTCGGCAACTTCACCTACGTTAAAATCGCTTTGTGGAACTACATTAATATTTAAAGGGCTTAGCATGTTAGCTAGCTCATTTACTTTGCCAGGGTTACCTGTAGCAAGTACTAAAGTTTTGGTCATGTTATTAATCTACGTAAAATTTTTGCTGAAACTGTAATTTTTGAAATTGATTGTTTTGCTGTATTTCAATCTCAAAGCGTAAAATCTCTTCGTTGGTATAATCAACTTGGGCAAGGTAGTAAATTGAATCACCTTCTTTTACTTCTTTAAAAGTAAGCGTTTGTTTGTTGCCAAGTAGGTTTTTTGCTGTGCCTGTAAGTTTTGCTGTTTGGGCTGTGTTTTCGGCATCATTTTTTAATATAGAAATATTTACAATGCCTTTGTATCCACTTCGCTCAAGACCATACGCTGTTGCTATTTTTGGCTGAATAAAAGTAGAAGGAAAGGCGATGTAATGCACTTGCCAAGGCCCAAGCTCTTTATACTGTGCGCCTTGCATTTCTTCACTTTGCGCGTTAAACGTAAATGCTAAACAAGCAATAAAACAAAACTTAATTAAACGGTTCATTATGTATTCCTCAAAACATATAAAAAAGAGGCCTTTGGGCCTCTTTTACTCAAAAATTAAGTGCTTAGACTAAAAAGTCCATAAGCAGCATTTGCAAAAACTGAATACCAATAATAAGCACTAAAACTGATAAATCTAAGCCACCCATTGATGGCAATATTTTACGAATTGGTTTTAGCATTGGTTCAGTCAGCTGGTGGAAAACCGCTTCAATAGGGTTATAGCCTTGGCTAACCCAACTTAAAATAGCGCGAATAATAAGTACCCAAAATACTAAATTAAGACCTTCTTTTAGTACAGTTATTAGTGCTTGAATAAGTACTGGCTGTATTGCCCACGCGTTATATATAACAAGCATTAAAGTACTAATTTTGGCTACAGCCACTATAAATGCCAGCAACAGAGATGCTAAATCAAGTCCACCAAATCCAGGAATGATTTTACGCAGAGGCTTTACTGCAAACGAAGTGGCTTTAACCACAAACTGGCTCATTGGATTATAAAAGTCGGCTTTTGCCCACTGCAGCCAAAAGCGCAGTAATACCACCATTAAAAACAAATCAAACAGGGTACTGATTAAAAATTGCATGGCATTCATAGTGTAACCTTCAATAAAAAAGTGGTTTTAAAGTTCTTTTTCCATTTGCTCTGCACGTGCAATACACGCATCCATAGCATCGCCAACGGTTTTAGTTAAGCCTTCATCTTTTAAGTGCTCAACAGCTGCGTGAGTAGTACCGCCTTTAGATGTTACGTTTGAGCGTAATTGCGAAATACTAATATCAGGCTGGCTAAGTGCCATTTCGGCAGCGCCAAGTGCTGTTTGTTGTACCAGGCGGCGAGCATCTTCATCGTTAAAGCCCAGTGCTTTAGCTTTTTCTTCTATTGCTTCCATAAATAAGAAAAAGTAAGCCGGAGATGAGCCCGTAACCGCAATAATATCGTTAATTTGCGATTCTTTTTCAACCCATACAACAATGCCAGTGCATTCAAAAACTTGCTGTACAAATTCGTGCTCGCTTTGTGTTTCGTCAGCGCCATATAAACCTGATACACCACGCCCTAATAAAGACGGTGTGTTTGGCATACAACGTACCATTTTAACGTCTTGACCAAGCATTTCGCGAAGGCGTTTTACAGTTAAGCCCGCAGCAACAGAAATAAACAGTTTGTCGCTAAAATCTACGCCCGAATCTTGAAACGATTTACATAAATCGCCCATCATTTGTGGTTTAACAGACAAAACAATTACATCAGCATCGCGCAGGGCTTCGTTATTGTCACTGGTGGTTTGCACCTTGAAATCGGCTGCTACCTTTGCAAGCTTTTCTTGGTTGCGGTTAGTCGCAATAATGTTACTTGCGTTAAAACCGTTTTTTACCATGCCACCAATAATGGCGTAGCTCATATTACCTGTGCCTATAAATGCGATTTTTTTATCTGACATAAATCTGTTATCACCTTTTAAGTTCGTGTTCCAAAAATGTCTGTGCCGATTCTTACCATGGTTGAGCCTGCACTAATGGCAGCTTCAACATCACCGCTCATACCCATCGACAAAGTATCTACTTGAGGATATTGGGTCTTTAGTTTATCAAAGCAAGTTTGTAATTGCTCAAAAGATTGAGTTTGAGCTAACGGATCGTCGCTTTTTGCGGGAATAGCCATTAAACCGCGAAGTGTTAAGTGCTCACATTGGTTAATAAACTCAGCAAGTTCAGAAATTTGCTCAACACTACAACCCGATTTGGCGTCTTCTTCGCTTATATTTACTTGAATAAGTATATTAAGAGGCGGTTTATCGTCTGGGCGCTGTGAATCTAATCGCTTCGCTATTTTTATGCGATCAACACTTTGTACCCAGTCAAAGTTGGCAGCCACTAATGCACTTTTATTTGATTGAATAGGGCCAATGAAATGCCAAATGATGTCGCTATATGACTGTAGTTGAGTTATTTTATCTATAGCCTCTTGAACATAAGATTCACCAAATTCGCGCTGGCCATGCTCATAAGCTGCTATAACATCTTCGCTTGGTTTAGTTTTAGACACTGCCAGTAGAGTGACTTCGTTAGTGTTTCGCTGTGCGTTTTTTGCCGCGTCTGCAATTCTAGCGTAGGCGGATGTGAGTCGTTCTGCTATTGTAACCATATATTTATCAGTTAGTTGTGGAGTCATAAATGGATATTACCGAATTATTAGCGTTTAGTGTGCAACACAAAGCATCCGATTTACATTTATCATCGGGTGTTTCACCTATGATACGCGTAGACGGTGATGTTCGTCGCATTAATATACCAGCCCTTGCAGATAAAGACGTAAACAGTCTGGTTTACGATATTATGAACGATAATCAACGCAAGGACTATGAACAAAATCTCGAAGTGGATTTTTCGTTTGAAGTACCTAATTTAGCACGTTTTCGTGTGAATGCGTTCAACTCTAATCGCGGGCCAGCTGCTGTATTTCGTACCATACCAAGTGAAGTGTTAACACTTGATGATTTAGGTGCGCCAGATATTTTTAAAACAATTTCTGACACCCCTCGTGGACTCGTATTAGTGACAGGGCCTACAGGCTCAGGTAAATCAACAACACTTGCCGCTATGGTTGATTACATAAATCAAAATAAACATCACCATATTCTAACAATCGAAGATCCAATTGAGTTTGTTCACGATAATAAATTAAGCCTTATTAACCAACGAGAAGTACATCGCGATACTCATAGCTTCTCAAATGCGCTTCGTAGTGCACTGCGTGAAGATCCAGATGTAATACTCGTAGGTGAGTTACGTGATTTAGAAACAATTCGTCTTGCAATGACCGCAGCCGAAACCGGTCATTTAGTATTTGGTACGCTGCATACTACTTCTGCACCAAAAACCATTGACCGTATTATTGATGTATTCCCAGGTGAAGAAAAATCAATGGTGCGTTCAATGTTATCTGAATCTTTACGTGCTGTTATTTCGCAAACTTTACTTAAGAAAGTAGGAGGCGGGCGAGTTGCCGCACACGAAATTATGATTGCAGTACCCGCTATTCGTAACTTAATACGTGAAGATAAGATTGCACAAATGTATTCATCTATTCAAACCGGCGCGTCTGTAGGCATGCAAACAATGGATCAGTGCTTAACTAATTTAGTTAATCGCGGGATCATCACTACTGCCGCAGCGAAAGAAAAAGCACAAGACAAAACACAATTTGGTGGGTAAGAAATTATTATGGCTTTATCTTTAAACGACTTTTTACTCATCATGATTGAGAAAAAAGGATCTGACTTATTTGTATCGAGTCAGCTACCTGTAAGTGCAAAAATAAACGGCGAGCTAACAGCCCTCAGTGACGATAGGCTTACAGATGAGCAATCGCTTGAGTTAGTAGAATCGGCAATGAGCGAAAAGCAAAAAGCAGAGTTTCATGCAACAAAAGAATGTAACTTTGCGATTGCCACTGACGAAGGGCGTTTCCGTATTTCTGCCTTTTGGCAGCGCGATAGAGCAGGCATGGTTATACGCCGCATTGTGACGCAAATACCTGATGTGAGTGAACTCGGGCTCCCCTCTATTCTTACCGACGTAATTATGTCTAAGCGTGGTCTTGTATTGTTTGTTGGTGGTACTGGTACTGGTAAATCAACTTCACTAGCTGCGCTTATTGGCTACAGAAACCGTAATCAACGTGGTCATATACTGACTATTGAAGATCCGATTGAATTTGTTCATGAGCATCGTAAAAGTATTATTACTCAGCGCGAAGTCGGGCTTGATACCGAAAGCTTTGAGTCAGCACTTAAAAGCTCATTGCGCCAAGCACCAGATGTAATTTTGATTGGTGAAATTCGCTCTCAAGAAACCATGGAATACGCACTAAGCTTTGCCGAAACAGGCCATTTGTGTGTTGCTACACTGCATGCAAATAACGCCAACCAAGCAATAGACCGTATAATGCACTTAGTACCAAAAGAGAAGCACGATAAGCTTAAGTACGATTTAGCACTTAACTTACGTGCCATTGTTGCTCAGCAATTAGTCCCTACTGCTGATGGCGAAAGCCGAGTTGCAGCTATTGAAATATTGCTTAATTCACCAATGGTTGCTGAACTGATTAAAAACGGTGATATTGGTGGTATTAAAGAGGCAATGGCTAAATCGAAAGAAATGGGCATGCAAACCTTTGACCAAGCGTTATTTGAGTTGTACAGACAACAACGAATCAATTACGCTGATGCACTGCACCATGCTGATTCGCCAAATGATTTACGCTTAATGATTAAGCTGCGTAATAACGAACAACAAGGCGCGGGCTTTTTACAGGGCGTTACTATTGATGGCCTTGATGATAAAAATAGCGATCAATAATTTAAAAAGTAATGAATATAAATACTTAATATAAAAAAAGCGCCAATTGGCGCTTTTTGTTTATATAACGGGTTGTTTATATAGCAGGCTTATTCACCGTAACTAGACTCAAAAAAACTTTCTAAAATAATAACCGCAGACATATTATCTACGTTACCTTTGCCTAAGTTTTTATAGCCACCACTTTCAAAAAGTCGCGCTTTAGCGTCCGCGGTCGTTAAACGCTCGTCTTGTGTTTGCACAGGAATACCATAATGATTATGTAATCTGTTGGCAAACTTTTTAGCTTTAAAGGTAACCTCTTGTGAGGTTCCATCCATATTTAGTGGTAAGCCAACAACCATTAAGTCAGGTTGCCATTCAGTCACTTGTACAGCAATATGCTCCCAATTAGGAATACCATCTTGTGCTTTTACAGCCTTGAGGCTAGAGGCGCTGCCAGTTAGTTCTTGCCCAATAGCAATCCCAATACTTTTGGTGCCAAAGTCAAAGCCCATTACAGTGCGTTCGCCTTGCGGCTTAAGCGATTTTTTTGTCATGTGTATCTTGTTTAAGTTTGCTAAGAGTTAAGTGAGTATTATGCGTGACCCGCTTCAGGGCTGAGTTGGCTAATATCGAAGCCCAACATTGAAACTGCTTTTTCCCATCGCTTTTCAACGGGGGTATCAAAAATGATCTTCGGATCGGCTTCTATGATCAACCAGCTGTTATCAAGTAACTCTTGTTCGAGTTGGCCTTGCTCCCACCCTGAATAACCCAGTGTAATAATAAATTGATCAGGTGCTTGTGCAGTGGTTAAGTTTGCTAAAACGTCTTTTGAGGTAGTGATCATAATGTCACTACTAAGCTTTTGACTTGCTGAATAACCCGATTGAGGAGAGTGCAGTACAAAACCACGGTCCGTTTTAACGGGTCCGCCTGCAAACACACTTACTTTTGCTGCGTTTTGAGTTTTGTCGTTATCAATTTCTATTTTATCTAAAAGTTCGCCAACGGTAACATCAATAGGTTGGTTTATTACCAAGCCCATAGCCCCATCTTCATTGTGCTCACAAATATAGGTAACAGCACGTTTAAAAAAAGGGTCTTGCATCGACGGCATTGCGATTAAAAAATGATTTTCTAATGACTGCATAGATTTCACCCTTTTTAGTTAATGAACTTTGAGTATGGCATAGTTATTTAAATAGACATAAAAAGCCCATTAAGTGTATGAAATACTTAGGCCTGTTGACCTTTCAGGATTAAAATTTGTTCTATCTAGGGGCGATTTAATTGCGGCGCGAGGTTTGTAACTTAGTGGGCTAAGTAAAAACCGAGCAACAAAGAGTAAATCCCCCCTAGGACGAACCCAAGGGCAGCGCGTGTTTGGCATTTATACTGCGTTATCGCCTATTTATAGGGAAAACCACACTACATAGACTCTGCCTAGTCTAAAAACCAAACACACTGCTGCAAGTTTAACCTCGAAAGATAAACAGGCCTCAGATTAATGGGCGTATTACTGTGGTAATTACTTACCTAATTTACGCTCAATGGCATCAAACAAAATACCTGTAATAGAAATATCATAAGCAGCTTCAATTTCGCGCACGCACGTTGGTGCAGTTACGTTAATTTCAGTTAATTTATCGCCAATAATATCTAAACCTACAAATATTAAGCCTTTTTCTTTAAGCGTTGGTGCAACCGCTTGCGCTATTTTTAAATCTGATTCGCTAAGCGGACGTGCTTCGCCTTTACCGCCAACAGCTAAATTACCGCGTGTTTCACCATTTTGTGGAATTCGCGCTAAACAATACGGTATCACTTCGCCATCAATAACCAATACGCGCTTGTCGCCTTGTTTGATCTCTGGGATGTAATTTTGCACCATAGCAAAGCGGCTGCCGTGCTCGGTTAGCGTTTCACAAATTACACCAATGTTGGCATCGTCTTCTCTAAGGCGAAAAATAGATGCGCCACCCATGCCATCAAGGGGTTTTAAAATAATGTCTTTATGCTCGGCTAAAAACTCACGAATTTGTTTTTGGCTGCGTGTAACCAAAGTATCAGGCGTATGCTCGCTAAACCATGCTGTAAATAGCTTTTCGTTAGCATCGCGAAGGCTTTGTGGCTTGTTAATTATTAACGTACCTTCTTGTTCTGCACGCTCTAAAATATACGTTGCGTAAATGTATTCAGTATCAAAAGGAGGATCTTTACGCATTAAAATTACATCAAGGTCGGCAAGGGCTATAGTGGCTTTTTCTTCAAGCTCGTACCATTTTTCTGCATTATTAAACACTTGCGCTTTAGACGCTGTAGCGTACGACTTACCTTTACGAAGAGATAAATCATCCATCTCCATATAATAAATTTCGTAGCCGCGTTCTTGCGCTTGCATCATCATTGCAAAACCGGTGTCTTTTTTGATGTTAAATCCACTAATAGGATCTGAAATAATACCTAACTTAATTGCCATGCGCTGTGCCTTACTATAAATGTTACTGTTTATATGAGGGTGCTTTTAGTTATTTCAATTAGCTAAATCGCCAAATTGAAGTTGTAATGCACTTAAGACCGTTAAAGCAGCCGTTTCTGTTCGTAAAACGCGCGGACCTAAGCGAATATCTACAAATTCTAGTTGTTTAGTTAGTACCATTTCATCGTCGGTAAAGCCGCCTTCAGGCCCGACTAAAAAGCGTACGCCATCTTTAGGTACGGTAATGGTTTTAATACTGTGCTCAGCACGAGGGTGAAGCGTGAGCTTAATTTCATTGGTTTGTTGTGCAAGCCACTGCTTTAAATCTACAGGAGGATGAATAATTGGCACAAAATTACGCCCAGATTGCTCTGCCGCTGCAATTGCTATTTTTTGCCATTGTTGGTGTTTTTTCTCAAGGCGATCGCCCATTAGTTTTACACCACAGCGCTGACTAAAAAGTGGGGTGATTTCGGTAATACCCAGTTCAACCGACTTTTGAATTGTAAAATCCATTTTGTCGCCACGCGAAACACACTGACCCAAATGAATTTTAAGCGGGGATTCTACATCGTGAGGATTAAGCTCCAATGGCATTACGACGACTGTTTTTTTTGTTACCTCAATTATTTCACTAAGGTATTCGCCGCCTTCGCCATTAAAAATAGATACATGCTCGCCTACTTTCATGCGCAGCACTCTGCCAATATGGCCAGCAGCATCGTCATCTAAAGCTACAGGGGTGTTTAGGGCAATACTCGATGTTTGATAAATATGAGGAACTCGCATAGGGCGTCACTTACTACTTAGCGTAAAAATATATACTGCTATGGTAAGTAAGCTGGCAGCTGTGCGCAATTATTTATTTTTATTAAGTTGCTCGGCGAGATCTATTAAATCTTGTGGTGTGTGCGCTATATCGTGGTGATTTTGCGAAGGTTCGGTTAATGTTTCGTCAGTAACCCGGCTTAGTGTATAGCCTGTATCATCAAGGTTTATTAAAAAGCGATCTTCATGTAACGAGTTATAAATAAAGCGCTGCTTATCACTTGCGAGTAAGTAATCGGCATTATTAAAAAGTACACCATGTAAATTATGATGCTCTTTTAAATAGTTAATGAGTTCAGATACGCTAATTTCGTTTTCAAGGTCGCAATAACTATAGTCTTTAATAAGCTCATCAAACATCATTTTTACTAACTGACGGGTATTACTGCCTGCTGCAATAAGCGTACTCGCTTTTGTTTTGCCATTATTATTTATATAGTATTCGGCAAATGCTCGGCTAAATTCGTTATCTATGTCGATTAGCAAATAGTTCGTGGCTTCAAGTGGCATAGGGCCTCGTTGCATCTAAGCAAAGTAATTACCTTAATACTTAAATGCAAACGATTTAATCGTTGCACTTTTAGTAAAGGCCTAAAGAGAAAACATACTAATAAGTAAATAACCTATAGCACAAAAAACAGCAAACTCGATACATGCAACACCAATGTTATCTTGGTGGTCTATTTCAAGAGCCGTATCAATATTTGGTAAAGAGATAACTTTTATCACATACGTTAAGCTGTAAAGTAGTATCCACATTACACCGCAATGCATAACGAGTGTAAATATGTTTTCTACCATTTTACCGTTTTGAAATGCAGCACTAGATAAACCAGCGTACACAGCTAATGCCAAACCAATTGATTTACCTGCGTACCTTATTCCAATAGACGTATTCTCCAGGTTGAAGTTACTTTGCAGTGAAGCACCTTGATTTGCTTTTGCAAAACGGTGCTCTCGTATTTTACTATCAAGTGCAAACATTCCCTGAAGTGTAAAAAAGCTAACGCAAGCAATAAGTAAGTTACTAAACCCTTGGGTATGTGTCCACGTGTATAAACCAAGTGCAATAATACAGTTGGCGATTAACATGCCGGAATCTACCAGTGCAGCACATACATTTTGCTTTAATATTGCGGCTTCTTCATTAAACCTGTGGAGTATCCATTTTCTGTGAATTAAATGACCCACTTTTATAAAAGTGAATAAAAGAATAATAATAATTAACACTTTTAATGGATTGGATTGCGCGGTGCTAATGCTTATTTCATCAAACAAAAAGGCCATAGTGGCTATGACAACTGATATTTCAGATGCGAAGCTAATACCCATGGCAAAGTTATCGTGTTGCGCAAGTTCATCTTTAAGCGCTTGTTTTGCTTTGATTTGAGTGACAACTCGTAAACTAAAAATAGTTATACAAATAACCGCAAAACTAATGGCAATCGCAATAAAACTAGTGTTAGATAAAGACAAATATGACATGGTGATCCTAATTAAGTTAACCTTTCTAGGTTTTAATCATTCTAGTACGGTTATTGATGATATAAAAGAGAGGATTGATGAGTAACGTAAAGCAACTTCCTATTCAATTACAAAAACTTGGCTTAGAGCGCTTCGAACAATTATATCCACAGCAAAGTAATGAAAGCGAAGTTATACGATTACTCGCCTTGAGCGACTTTGCTTGGCGTTGTTTGGAATCACAACCAACGTTAAAAGACTGGCTATTATGCAAAGACGAAATACAAAATAGAGTAATAGATTCTCCTTTTAAAAACCTTAATTTAGCTGACATTGATGAAGTGCAGTGCCATAAAGTACTTCGCCAATATCGCGAAAAATACTGGCTTAAAGTCGCCTTTTTAGATTTATGCTGTAAAAACCCCATTGCAGATAGCATTAATTACATAAGCCAACTGGCTGATATGCTGATTAATAGCGCTAACCAATGGGCGCATGCACAGGTGGCTAAAGTAAATGGTGAGCCGCTTGATGAGCAAAACCAAGCAATGCCATTAATGGTTTTAGGGATGGGGAAGCTCGGCGGGCAAGAGCTAAATTACTCCTCTGATATTGATCTTATTTTTGCATATCCGCGCAGTATAAAAACTCAAGGTGGCCGCAGAAGCCTTGAGGCCCAAGTATTTTATACCAAAGTTGCACAAAAGCTCATTGCATCACTTAACCAAGCCACCGGTGACGGACAAGTATTTAGAGTTGATATGCGCTTGCGCCCGTTTGGCGAAAGTGGTCCTTTGGTTATGAGCTTTAACGCTATTGAAGATTACTACCAAGAGCAAGGGCGCGATTGGGAGCGCTACGCAATGTTAAAAGGGCGCTTAATTGGTACGCCTAATAAATATTGGGATGAATTTATTAAGCTTTTAAAGCCGTTTGTTTATCGCCGGTATATTGATTTTTCGGTAATTGAATCCTTGCGTAAAATGAAGCTAATGATTGCACAAGAAGTCCGCCGAAAGCGCTTAACTAATAATATAAAGCTCGGTGCGGGTGGCATACGTGAAGTTGAGTTTATAGTGCAAGCCCTGCAAATGGTACGAGGTGGTCGAGAGGCTAATTTACAAACTCAATCATTACTTAAAGCATTAAATGAGTTGGCACTCAACCAAGTTATTGATGAGCAAGAAGCAAGCGAACTTAAGCGCAATTATCTTTATTTACGAAAAGTTGAGCAGTACTTACAAATATTTGACGATCAGCAAACACAAACACTTCCCGATGATGAATTAAATAAACAGCGTTTAAATTTATTATTAGAACAAGCCGATTTTGATGCCACTTTAAGCACTATTGAAAAGGTGATGAAGCAAGTTAACGGTGAGTTTGCGCTTGTTATTGGCGAGGAAACTGCGCCACTAGATACCTGTGAAGGCGCATTTATTAGTGCTTGGGATCATGGCGATGTGAGCTTTTTAAAAGAAGCTAGAGATGAATGGCAAACACCCCTTAACGATTTTAAATTAAGGTTGTCTAAGGTAAACATAGGTAACCGAGGGCGTGAAACTCTTGATAAATTAATGCCTGTTTTATTAAGTCAGTTAAATGACTTTAATGCCAGCGCAGCTGCTTTTACAATGGTTTGCCAAATTTTTAATAAGATAATTTCACGTACTGCTTATTTAGAATTGCTATACGAAAACCAAGGTGCATTAAAGCAACTTGTTTTACTTTGTTGTCATAGCAAATGGATAGGCGAGCATATTTCTCGCTACCCAATATTGCTTGATGAGCTAATAGATCCGGCGGTTCTTTATAAACCGACACCATTAACGGCTTATAAAGATGAAATAAGACAGTATTTTTTACGAATAGAGCATGACGATTTAGAACTACAAATGGAGTCGCTTAGGCAGTTTAAGCAAACTCATCAATTACGAATTGCTGCCGCCGATGCAACCGGTGTTCTTGATGTAATGAAAGTAAGTGATCACTTAACAGTACTCGCTGAAGCGATAGTTGACCAAGCTGTTAATATTGCATGGCATAACACTGTTAAGCGTTTTGGTATGCCTCCTGGCACTGATGACGAAAACAAAGGCTTTGCTGTTATTGCATATGGTAAAACAGGTGGCTTAGAAGTAGGGTACGACTCAGATCTAGATTTGGTGTTTGTGCATAATCATGATGGCTCAAGCCAAACCAATGGTGAAAAGCCGATAGATTCTCGGCAGTTTTATTTAAAGCTCGCTCAGCGCTTAATGCATTTGTTTAATACTCGTACTGCTTCAGGTATTTTGTATGAGCTCGATACGCGATTACGCCCTGAAGGTGCATCAGGTTTACTTGCTATCAATTTAGAGAGCTTTAATCACTATCAGCAAACTCAAGCATGGACGTGGGAACATCAAGCACTTGTGCGGGCTCGGTTAATTTTGGGCCAAGACGATCTGATAGATCGTTTTTCACAAATCCGTAAAAATATTCTTTGCCAAAAACGCGACGATGCCGTATTAAAAGCTGATGTGATAAAAATGCGCGAAAAAATGCGCGACCATCTAGCGAAAGGAAATACTGAGCAATTTGATTTAAAACAAGATGTTGGTGGTATGGCTGATATTGAGTTTATTACGCAATACTTAGTGCTTAAACACGCTAATGAATTTGAGCAACTTACCGTTTATTCAGATAACGTAAGAATATTAACGGATGCAGCAAATATAGGCTGTATAACTAAAGAGCAAAAGCAGCAATTGATCAAAGCGTATATTGGTTATCGCTCGTGTTATCACGTGCTGAGCTTGGATCAAAAAGGAAAATTGATCTCGCGAGAAACGTTCTTACAAGATATTACCAATGTAACAAATATTTGGAATAGTATTTTTGAACTGAACTGAACTGAACTGTAAAACCCAAGCGCTAGCTTGGGTTTTGTATATTCAAACCGATAAACAGTTAAACTTTTAGTTTTAAACAGTTTGTACGTACAAATTCTGAGGGTAACTCTGTAATAACAGCCGCTCTTTGTTTGTGGCAAAAGTAAGTGTAAACCTCATGCTCAAAGTCGTCATTTATAGCACGACCAATTTGATAAAGTGCAGAAGTAAAGTTGCTATCTACTCTAAAATGATCTTTAACTACGTAGTCTTTACTTAAATACCAGTAAAGCTCAATACCTTCATTTTTTGCGTATTTATTGAGTACGTTTTTAAGTGTTGTGCCATTTTCAAAGCGCCTCGGTTCAACTTTTCCAGTCCAACTTGTAGGCATAGGATCAACTGTTCTTGCGCGTTCAACCAATACTCTATCTAATGTTTGTTCTGGTGTTTTAAGCTTTAAAACAAATTGATCTCGTTCTTTATTACTTTTTACTTGGTTACGAATAGAAGAGTAAAAGCGTGATAGCCCTTCGGCAGCTGCATTTTTAGATTTTTTTATATCAAATACAGAACCATCACTCAATAAAAAGTATACGGCGAGTGCAATTAAAACAGCTGCAAATGATAAATGCCTAATCCAAAACCACATGGTTATTATCCACCTTATTTGTCCCTGTTATTGTTATACCATTACTTTTTATAAAAAGAAGGGGTATTTTTATCAGGTCGAGTTTTAAAGCGACGGTGCAGCCACATGTATTGTTCAGGAGCTGCATTTATACATAGCTCTACGCGTTGATTAACGCGTATTACATCAGCTTTATCATCACCACTTGGGAAGTTTTCAAGCTCAGGTACTACCTCTAAATGGTACTTACCATTTTCGTCACGGCGCGAGGTTAAACTCATAGTTTCGCAGTTTTTACTGCCTGCAAACATAAGAGTACCTGTTGTTGTTGCAGTGTCAGGTACTGCGTAAAATGGGACAAATTCACAGCGGTTACGGCCGTAATCTTGATCGGGTAAGTAATAACATACCTTTTTATTTTTTAATGCTTTTAGTAAACCTTTTACATCTTTTCGACCGATTAAATATTCGTTAGAGCGAAGGCGCCCATTAGTCGTAAAGTATTCCATTAGTGGGTTGTTATGAGGGCGATAAAAGCCAATACCCTGACACTCTAAGCCCATAATACGGCTAGCCATTTCAAGATGCAGAATATGAGGGACAAGCAATAAAACACCTTTACCAGACGCTTGTACGCGTTCAAAGTGCTCAAGCCCTTTAAAAGACCCTAATGCTTTTTGTGCTCGCCACTGTGGCCACCACCAGGCCATGCCAGTCTCAACCATTGCAATACCGGTGTTTTCCATATTTTTGAGTACAAGGTCTTTTTGATCTGCTTCGCTCATATCAGGAAAACACAGTTTTATGTTTACTTCTGCAATATGACGGCGGCGTTTCATAAACTTATGAACTAAGCGGCCAAGTTGTTTACCCATCGCCAACTGTAGTTTTTGTGGCAACCAAGAAATTAAATATAAAAATAGAACGCCAACCCACGTTAACCAGTATCGAGGGCCTAAAAAAGATGCTTTAAAAGGAGATGAAGTGACCACAAAAATCTCTCTGAGAATAAAAACGATAGTTTAACGCTAAGCGCTGTAAAATACAAAAAGCCAGCATTTAGCTGGCTTTCAATGTGTTCATAGTACACGAGTAATGATATTTAAGCGGCTTTTAAACCTTGGTTTATAGCCACTAAATCTTCACTTGTTAGTGTACCCGCCGCTTGTTTTAAGCGAAGGGTAGATAACACATAACGGTAACGTACATCAGCAAGGTTACGCTTTGCATCGTATAAGTTTTGCGTACTTACTAGTACGTCAACAATGGTACGAGTACCTACTTCAAAACCAGCTTCAGTTGCTTTAAGCGCACTTTGAGCTGAAACAACGGCTTGCTCTAGCGCTTTGTATGTAGCAATGTCTGAAACAACTTGGTTATAAGATGTAATCACTGTGCGAGTGACTGCACGGTAATTTGTTTCATAGTCTTGGCTAGCACCTACGTAAAACGCACGGGCCTGATTTGTTGCAGCAACTGTTGCACCACCTGAATATAAAGGTACGCTAAAGTTAAGCCCTACGGTACTTGAGTCTGAACGCGGCTGGTCACCAAAGTTTGTACCATTAATTTCGCGATCCGTTAGTGAGTCGCCGTAACTAGCACTTAGAGTTAGTTTTGGATAATGACCCGCTTTTGCTAATTCAATTTGATCTTTTGCAATATCAACTGTTACTTTAGACACTTGCAGGTTGATATTTTTATCTTCAGCTACTTTAACAAAGTCGCTTGAGCGCTTAGTTGGTTTAGTTGTTGAGAAAGTATCTGTATTTAAAAAGTCTAATTTTTCGTGGTACTTACCAGTAATCTCACGAAGTTGCTCGCGTGCTGTTTCTACAGCATTACCAGCAATAATTTCTTGAGCTACTGAGTTATCAAACTGGGCTTGCGCTTCATGTACGTCTGTAATGGCTGTTAAGCCTACCGCATAACGTTGTTTGGTTTGCTCAAGTTGACGTTCAATGGCACGTTTTTCAGCTTCAACAAATTCCAGGTTATCGCTGGCACTTAATACGTTAAAATAACCTTCAGCAACGCGTACAATTAGGTTTTGTTTAGCTGCATCGTATAGGCCGCTTGCTTGTAGAGCTTGTTTATCAGCAATATCTAACGTATTCCACGCACCTAAATCAAATAACGTTTGGCTTAAACTTACACCGCGAGTGAATTGGTCGGTGTCACTTTCAACTTTTACTTGATTAGATAAGTCGCCAACGCTTTGGTACGACGTTGAGTCACTTTTTTCATAACCCATAGTCAAACCAATTTGAGGTAGTAGTGCACTCATCGCCAAATCGCTTTGGTAAGACTGCGCATCAGCTTGGGCTTTGGCTTTTAAAACAGTAGGATCGTTAGCTGTCGCTATTTCAAAAACTTGTAGTAAATCTTCAGCTTTCACTGCTGTTGCACCTAGTGCGCATGATAAACTAACTAGCGCCGCAAGAATGTTCTTTTTCATGTGGGGTTCGGTCCTTAGACAATTTTTGTACTAAAAGCATGTTAACCTGTTTTACTCCATAACAAAAAAAATAATTAGTAAAACAGTATGTTCAAGTGTAACAGAATATATTAACGCATTTTAAAGCTTTAGATAAGTAGGAAGTAGGTACATGGTTGATAAAAAACTCGTTCAATTTACCCATAAAGATGTAGATTTAAAGCCAATAAAAAACCTTTATAAAGGTTTTTTTCAGGTTGATTTATACCAGTTTGAACATGCTCTTTTCGCAGGTGGAAAATCTAAAGTAATTAGCCGAGAAATATTAGAACGTGGCGATGCCATTGCAGTACTCCCTTACGACCCAATTTCAGATACTGTTCTTTTAATTGAGCAAATACGTATTGGCGCTATTAAAAGCAAGCATTCGCCTTGGCTACTAGAGTGTATAGCTGGAATGACAGACGGCAGTACCGATTACGAATCAGTTGTAAAAAAAGAAGCGCATGAAGAAGCTGGGCTTGAATTAACTGAACTTGAATTTATGCTTTCATACCTATCAAGCCCTGGAGGTACAACTGAGCGCTTACATTTATATTTAGCGCGTACTGACTTAAGCCAAGTGAAATCAGGTGTATATGGTCTTGAAACTGAAGGGGAGGATATAAAAACTCACATTCTATCGGTTGATGATGCGCTAATGCGCCTCAATAACGGTGAAATGGATAATGCGGCAACGGTTATTTGTATGCAGTGGCTTGCGCTTAATCGCGAAAAAATGGCAAGCAAATGGGCATAAATTTCACCCAAACTTTTACTGAAACTATTACTTAAATTATGGCGGTACTTTGACAGCACGATTAGCAACAAAGCGATATATTCAAAGCCTCCCAAAGTACTTAACACTTTGTGAGCATAACTATGTGCGACTATTAAAGTTGTTACCGAGCGAGCGCAATATAGGAAGCATTCGAGAAGTAAAACTTGGCAATAGTGAATTTGCTACAAAAATTGATGGCAGCGCAAAATACACCATAGATATTTCAATTAAGCAGCTAACAGGAATGGTTAAAGGGATTATGCCGCTGTATTTAACGGTGCGTTTGTATCACGATGCCAAAGTGGCTGAAATTGTTCATCACGATTACCATCAACGCATAAAACCATCTTATGGATACCCTAACCCTAAAATGCATCAAAAAGATGAAAAGTATCAACTTAATGCTTTTTTATACGACTGGTTAGTAGCCTGTGTAGAGCACGGACAAGCGACATTAAATTGGGATGTAAATAATGGCTTGGTTTGATGATACGTATACATTTGATAAATCATCTTTGTGCATTGCGCATATTACCGACAGCCATTTATTTGCAGACAAAAGCGGTGAGTACTTTAGTGTAAATACCGCTGCTCATTTTGAACAAGCCTTAGCGCACATCGCTGAGCAGCCAATAGACTGCATTATTTTTGGTGGTGACTTAACACAAGACCATAGCTTTGAATCGTACCTACTATTTAGTGAACTTATAAATGCCAGTGACATAACTTGCCCTGTATTTTGGGTGCCAGGTAATCATGATGAACTAGCAATGCTTAATCGTATAAGTGGTGGGCAAATAAATTCGGCTAAACATATTATTGCTAATGGGATTGAGTTACTTCTAGTTAATTCGAAAGGACCTACGCCCGCAGGATGGGTTACTGGTGCGCATTTGGATGAAATAACGGACGCTTTAGTCGATTCAAATAATAGTAAAATTATATTTTGTCATCATAATCCGCTGCCAATAAATGGCTACCTAGATAAACACTTATTAGAAAATGGCCCACAGCTTTTAAATATTTTAGTAAACAGTAACAACGTATCTGCGCTTTTTCATGGCCATGTACACAATGATTACCAGCAACGTTTTAGAGGGTTGCCAATATATGCAACGCCAGCCAGCTCAATACAGTTTGTAAAGCACACTTTAGAGTGGGAGCAAAAAAATGCGGGACCAGCTTACAGAACGCTAAATATAAAGAGTAAAAAAGATAAAGTAGAAGTAAAAACGGAAGTAGTATGGCTAAACGCGTAATTTATATTCATGGCTTTAATAGTTCACAAAAATCATATAAAGCTGTGCGCTTTGGTGAGCTTATGGCAAACTATGACGTTGATTATTGTGTACCGAACTTAAACCACGAGCCCCTACAAGCTATAATTGAGCTTGAACAATTACTAACGCCAAATACCGTTTTATTAGGTAGCTCGTTAGGTGGTTTTTTTGCCACGTATTTATCGCAGCGTTATCAAATTCCTGCAGTGGTTATTAATCCCGCGGTCGCACCCTATAATTTATTACAGTCGTTACTTGGACCTAATTATAATCCGTATCAATATTATCATTACGACTTAAATAACAGTCACATTGAGGCACTTAAATTACTCGCTGTAGATAAATTAGCATACCCTGAATTGCTGTACTTATTACAGCAAACAGGCGATGAAGTGTTGAACTTTCAACACGCAGTAAAATATTATTCGCAATGCAAGCAATTGATAGAATTTGGTGGCGATCATAGCTACGTTGAATTTGAACGCACCTTTGCAAGTATTGTAGATTTTCTTAAAATCACGTAAAACTAGTTAGCCTGAACTGAGGTTAGTTACTATATTAACGCTTTAGCGCATATAACAATAAAACTAGTAAAACGTATTAGAGCCTTAGCGGATATAAAGACAAAAACTATGAGTGATCAAAATTATAACGCCGAAGCCATTGAAGTACTTAATGGATTAGATCCGGTAAAACGACGCCCAGGGATGTACACAGATACAACACGTCCCAATCATTTAGGCCAAGAGGTTATCGATAACAGTGTCGATGAAGCTATGGCGGGTCATGCTACTCGTATCGACGTAATACTCCACGAAGACAATTCGCTTGAAGTAAGTGATGACGGGCGTGGTATGCCTATTGATATTCACCCAGAAGAAGGTATCCCAGGGGTTGAATTGATCTTCACTAAATTACACGCCGGTGGTAAGTTTTCTAATAAAAACTACCAATTTTCGGGTGGTTTGCACGGAGTAGGTATTTCGGTAGTAAATGCGTTATCTACGCGTGTAGAAGTAACAGTACGACGTGATGCTCAACAATACAGAATGGCATTTGAAAGCGGCGATAAAGTAGAAGACTTAAACGTAATTGGTACAGTCGGTAAGCGTAACACCGGTACTACGGTTCGTTTTTGGGCTGATGTTAGCTACTTTGATTCACCAAACTACTCAATTACCAAGCTTAATCATTTATTAAAAGCCAAAGCCGTTTTGTGCCCAGGACTGCGAATTAAGTTTGTTAATAAGCAAACAAAAGAAACCCAAGAATGGTTTTATGAAACAGGCTTAAAAGACTATTTAGTTGAAGCAATTAAAGGTTTTGAAACATTACCGCAAGACCCGTTTGTTGGCGAATTTAAAAGTTCAATTGAAGGCGCTGACTGGGCTGTTGTATGGCTACCAGAAGGTGGTGAATCAATAGCTGAAAGCTACGTAAACCTTATTCCTACCGCGCAAGGTGGTACGCATGTAAATGGTTTACGCCAAGGTTTGCTTGAAGCAATGCGTGAATTTTGTGAGTTTAGAAACTTACTCCCTCGTGGTGTGAAATTAACTCCTGATGACATTTGGGATCGTTGTAGTTACGTGTTATCGGTTAAAATGCAAGACCCTCAATTTGCCGGTCAAACAAAAGAAAAACTATCATCACGCTCGTGTTCTGCGTTTGTATCGGGGGTTGTAAAAGACTCGTTTAGTTTATGGTTGAATGAACATACTGATACCGCAGAATTATTAGCTGAGTTATGTATTTCAAATGCACAAACTCGCTTGCGTGCAGCTAAAAAAGTAGTGCGTAAACGTGTTACTGCCGGTCCTGCTTTACCGGGTAAACTTACCGATTGTAGCGCTGCTGATAACGACCGTACCGAATTGTTTTTAGTGGAAGGTGATTCTGCTGGTGGCTCTGCTAAACAAGCAAGAGACCGTGAATTTCAGGCTATCATGCCGCTACGTGGTAAAATTTTGAATACCTGGGAAGTTGAGTCAGGCCAAATACTAGCATCACAAGAAGTACACGATATTTCAGTGGCGCTGGGTATTGATCCAGAATCAACCGATATGTCGGCATTACGCTACAATAAAATTTGTATATTGGCCGATGCTGACTCGGATGGACTACACATCGCAACACTATTATGTGCACTGTTTGTTCGCCATTTCCCAGAGTTAGTAAAAACAGGGCATGTGTATGTAGCAATGCCGCCATTATTTAGAATCGATATTGGTAAAGAAGTTTATTACGCACTTGATGAGCAAGAAAAAACCGCTATTTTGGCGCGCATAGAAGCCGAGAAAAAACGCGGAAAAGTAAACGTACAACGATTCAAAGGTCTGGGTGAAATGAACCCGTTACAACTGCGCGAAACCACGATGGATCCAAATACACGACGTTTAGTGCAGCTTACGCTTGATGAAGAAGTAGAAACCATGGAAATGATGGATATGCTGCTTGCTAAGAAACGATCGCCTGATCGTCGTCAATGGTTAGAAGATCATGGTAACAAGGCACTCGTTTAATTACCTGTGCTTAACACTAGGAGAGGCGAATGAAAAAACTACTAGGAAGTTTGCTGTTACTTGGGCTGACTACCGCTCCTGTAATGGCGAAAAATATACTCGATAAGCTCACAGTCGCACCGGGATTTGAAATAAGCTTATTTGCAAATGATGTAGAAAATGCACGTCAAATAGCCGTTTCAAAAAAAGGTATTGTGTATGTTGGCTCTCGCAAAGCGGGCAACGTATATGCGCTTATTGATCATAATAGCGATGGCGTAGCAGATAAAAAAATTGTTGTGGCTAAAGGCCTAAATATGCCCTCTGGCATAGCAATTAAAGATGGCGATTTATACGTAGGTGAAGTGCATCGTATTATTCGCTTTAAAAATATTGATACCCAATTAAAAGATCCAAAATTTGATGTGGTTTATGACGCATTACCGAGCGAGCGTCATCATGGTTGGAAATTTTTACGTTTTGCACCAACGGGCGAGCTAATCATTCCGGTGGGTGTACCGTGTAATATTTGTGCTGAGGATGAACGTTTTGGTCGTATTTTTGCGCTTAATGTAGAAACAAAACAAATAAAAACAATAGCCAAGGGCGTTAGAAACACCGTCGGTTTTGATTTTCATCCAGCTACTCAAGCTTTATGGTTTAGTGATAACGGTCGCGACATGATGGGCGATGATATTCCGCCTGATGAGTTAAACCGTGCAACGCAAGAAGGTGAGCATTTTGGTTTTCCGTATGTTCATGCCGGTGCCATTATTGATCCAGAATTTGGGGAAGGTAAAAATATTGCCGATTACACGTCGCCAGCACTTGCACTTCCTGCGCATGTAGCACCGCTTGGCATTCATTTTTACAACGGTAAGCAATTTCCAGCAAGTTATAAGCAACAGTTATTTGTTGCTGAGCATGGCTCATGGAACCGTTCTAAAAAGTCAGGTTATAAAGTAGGGCTAGCAACAATTGAAGTAGGTCGCGTAACTAAATATACGCCATTTATTACTGGCTTTATGAAAGATGAAACAACATTTGGACGCCCTGTTGCATTTGCAGAATTAGGTGACGGCAGTCTGTTAGTAAGCGATGATTACGCCAATGTAATCTACCGTGTAAGCTATAAGAAAAACTAGGTAAGCTTTAATGAGTGATACAGATACCTTGCTAATGCAAGGAATTGAGCAACAAACAATGGGGCGTTTTACCGAAGACGCCTATTTAAATTATTCCATGTACGTAATCATGGATCGTGCCCTACCGCATGTAGGTGACGGCCTAAAGCCAGTACAGCGTCGTATTATTTATGCGATGAGCGAACTGGGTTTATCGGCTAACGCTAAGTACAAAAAATCAGCCCGTACCGTGGGTGATGTACTCGGTAAATACCATCCACATGGCGACAGCGCATGTTACGAAGCAATGGTATTAATGGCGCAGCCGTTTTCTTATCGCTACCCATTGGTAGACGGGCAAGGAAACTGGGGCGCGGCAGATGACCCTAAATCGTTTGCAGCAATGCGTTATACCGAAGCGCGTTTATCTAAGTTTTCAGAAGTACTATTAAAAGAGCTTGGCCAAGGCACCGTAGATTGGACACCAAACTTTGATGGCACGATGGACGAACCTGTTGTACTGCCTTCTCGTTTACCGCATATTTTACTAAACGGTATAACGGGTATTGCCGTAGGTATGGCAACCGATATTCCGCCACATAACGTACGTGAAGTGGCTAGTGCATGTTGTTTATTACTTGATAAACCAAAAACAGAGCTTGAAGAATTACTTGAGCTTGTACATGCACCAGATTACCCAACAGATGCTGAAATAATTACCCCAAAAGCCGATATTCATAAAATATATAAAACCGGTCGTGGGTCTATCAAAATGCGTGCGGTTTATACCGAAGAGCATGGTGATATTGTTATTACAGCGCTGCCGCATCAATGTTCTGGTGGTAAAGTACTTGAGCAAATTGCAGCGCAAATGAACGCTAAAAAATTACCAATGATTGCCGATTTACGTGACGAGTCAGATCACGAAAATCCAACGCGCATTGTAATTATTCCGCGCTCAAACCGCATTAAAGCTGAGCCATTAATGGCTCACTTATTTGCAACTACTGATTTAGAAAAAAACTACCGCGTAAACTTAAACATGCTAGGCCTCGATGGCCGCCCGCAAGTTAAAGATTTACGCTGTATTTTAAGTGAGTGGCTAATATTTAGACGCGAAACAGTGCGTCGTCGTTTGCAGTATCGTTTAGATAAAGTATTAGCGCGTCTACATATTTTAGAGGGTTTATTAGCCGCCTTTTTAAATATTGATGAAGTGATTGAGATAATTCGCAGCGAAGATAAACCAAAGCCTGTATTAATGGAGCGCTTTGATTTAACTGATACACAAGCAGAAGCAATTTTAGAATTAAAACTTCGTCATTTAGCCAAGCTTGAAGAGTTTAAAATTCGTGGTGAGCAAGACGAACTGGCCAAAGAGCGTGATAAATTAGCGCAAATATTAGGCTCAGAACGTCGTATGTCGACACTGCTTAAAAAAGAAATTCAAGAAGCCGCTGAAATGTACGGTGACGATCGTCGCTCGCCAGTGATTGAGCGCTCAGAAGCAAAAGCGCTTAACGAAAAAGATTTAATTCCATCAGAGTCAGTTACTGTTGTGCTATCAGATAAAGGTTGGGCACGCGTTGGTAAAGGTCATGACTTAGATGTACAAGGCTTAAATTATCGCTCAGGTGACGGCTTTAGAGCCTCTGCTCGTGGTAAGAGTAATCAACCTGCGGTATTTTTAGATTCAGCGGGGCGGGCGTTTGCAACTGATGCGCACAGTCTACCTTCGGCGCGTAGCCAAGGGGAGCCAATGACAGGTCGTTTTAACTTAACACCAGGCGCTAATTTTGAGCACGTGGTAATGAGTGAAGACGAGCAAGTATTGCTTATGGCGTCAGATGCAGGTTACGGCTTTATTACCGACTTTAAAGACTTAGTGAGTAAAAACAAAAATGGTAAAGCGTTGGTAAGTGTCCCCAAAGGTGGCATATTACTTTCTCCTATTAGAGTGAACGATGTTGCTAGCGATTACTGTATGGCTATTTCTAACGAAGGTCGAATGCTTTTATTTCCGCTACGTGACTTACCAAAATTAGGTAAGGGTAAAGGCAATAAAATAATTTCCATTCCGGGTGCTAAAGTACAAGCCCGCGAAGAGTTTGTAAAAGTGCTTGCTGTTGTGCCACAAGGAAGCAGTGTTACGCTTCATGCTGGCAAACGTAAACTAACACTTAAACCAAGCGATTTAGAGCATTATCATGGTGAACGAGGGCGTAGGGGTAATAAACTACCGCGTGGCTTACAACGTGTTGACGAAGCTGTTGTGGAGTTAACACCTCAAGATGATGAGCCTGTAGAAGTAATTAATGAAGAATAATTGATTACTTTTATATGATTAAAAACGGTCTGCATTTGCAGGCCGTTTTTGTTTTAAAACCATTTTAAAGCAATATTAAAACAAGCAGCTTAAATATTTCAGCGTACACTTGTGCGCTATTGACTCGTTTGTGTCACAAAATAACGCTATAATAATCATAATTGATTTTTGGAGAAGCCCATTTGCTAGCTGTTATACGCGTTTTTATTATGCTGCTGTTTATATTATTCAGTTGTATTTTTGGTTTATTACTTTCAATTGTAAGGCCATTTCATCCTAATAATGTACATATTATAGCGGGTTGGTTTGGCTCAATGGCTAAAATGATTGGCGTTAAATTAGTTTTAACACGTCATCAAGATGCCGTTGATCCTGGTCCTGCGGTTTATGTTGCTAATCATCAAAATAGCTACGACTTATTTACAGTGCCAGCCATGGTGCCAAAAAACTGCGTTAGTTTAGGTAAGAAGAGCTTAAAGTGGATCCCATTTTTTGGTCAGCTTTATTGGTTGTCGGGTAATATATTAATAGACAGATCGAATCGCTCTAAAGCGGCAGGAACTATTTCAAAAGCAGCCGAAAAAATTAAAAATAATGGCTTATCTGTATGGATGTTTCCAGAAGGCACACGAAGCTATGGAAGAGGCCTACTACCATTTAAAACGGGCGCATTTCACACCGCAATGAGCGCAGATGTACCCATAATTCCGGTATGTATGAATACAACACATAAAACCATTAAGCTAAATCGTTGGGATAATGGTACAATTCACATCGAAATGTTAGCGCCTATACCGCTTGATAAAAACATTAGCGCGCGTGAGCATGCTAAAAGCGTGCATAGCATTATGGCTGCTAAAATAACTGAATTAGATGCTCAAGTGAGAGAAAAATAATGGAAAACTGGCGTGAAATAAGTGAAGACATCGTAAGTTCACTACTTGAAGATGGGTCAGACCCTGAAATACTTTATGAAGTAGAGCACCACTTTGTGTGTGAAGACTTTCCTAAGTTAGAGCAAGCTGCACTTGCTGCTTTTAAATTGGGTTACGATGTTGAAGAACCAGCAGAGCTTGAGCTTGAAGACGGTAACAAAATTTGGAGCTTTGACATTGTAGTTGAAGCTGAGCTAGACGTAGACGTTATTATGGAAGACGTTGATAAGTTAGCGCAACTAGCCGTTGAGTGCGAAGTTGAGTACGACGGCTGGGGCACTTACTTTCAAGAGTAATGTAACTAACGAGTGTTTAGATTAACTAATTTAAAAGCGAGTGTTGTAAAAACACTCGCTTTTTTGTGCCTATAATTAGGGGATGGGTTATTTATCGAGGTTAAATAATACCAATCTGCTTATATATGAGGTCTATTTAACGTTAAGAAAATTACGCTAGAACTAGGCAAAAATTTTTGTATCTAGTTGCTCTAAATAAAAAATTTTTAACGACGTTATAGTGCAATTTAATTCGTTAAATTGGTCAAAGATTTATGCAGGTTGGTATAAATATCCTGCTGCAAACTCAACCACCAAAGATCAACACGCCCTAGCTAGAGAGTAATAAGCCTAAATATTTTAGTGTTTTAATATGCTAGTAAATCTCCTAATTAAATCTCCAAATTAAAGCTCCGGTTAGTTATTTATTCGTACTAAATCTATTTTCAAACTAAGCTATATTAACGCTTAATTGGTATGACCAGTTTTCCTCGGTTACAATTTTATCAAAAATAATTTTAGTTTATTCATAAAGTATTAAGCTGTTTATGGAAAATTGGTAATAGAGCTCTTTGTTTGAAGCACTACTATTTTCTGAAATTTTAAATAATTAGATTCGATAATTTGAAGGTATTCTATTTTCAACTCTATGATTTTGTTTGTTTATGTTTGGTTTTGTTGTGGTTTTTAGAATGTTCCACTGATCCCATGGTAACAATTAATTTGTTGACATATTGGCAACAAAAAATATAGCCTTGCTTTACCAGTTTGGCGAGGGCTTTGGTAATGCCAATTTGAATCGTTTTAATTTATTATTGCTATTACCAATTTTTTGAATCGAAAGTCTGTTTATACAATGCGTTTTAAGTTTGGTATTTACTACCAAGTTAAGTTGTTAGGTTATTTGTATACAGATTTAAAGGAATAAAAATAATGGTTAAATACAAAAAGTTACTTATTTGCTCTGCAATTGCTGCGAGCACTTCTTTTGCGCATGCTGCCACGATTGATAACTCGGGTTTTGAAGATGGTTGGAGCGATTGGAATGAAACAGAGCCAGCAGCACTATCTTCAGACGCATATAAAGGCTCAAAGTCACTGAAAATACAAGGCAGCCCAGGGCGTGTTTACCAGAATGTAGATGTAGATCGAAATACTCAGTACACGTTAAGTGCGTACGTACTTGGTAAGGGACAAATCGGCATTAATGATCTTAATGGTTTGTTTAAAAGTGAGAAATTTAACGTTTCTTCGTGGACAAAAGTATCTAAAACTTTCACTACAGCTAGCACTAATTCATTGCAAGTATTTGCTAAGCATGACAATAGCTCAAACGATGTTCGCTTTGACAGCTTTTCATTAACTAAGGGAAGTTCTTCTGGCGGCGGAGACTCGGGTGGTGGTGATACTGGCGGTGGCGACACTGGTAGTGGTTCCGGCATAGCAAGCAATATCACCAACGGTAGTATTTTTGACCTTGAAGGTAACGATCCTCATCCATTAGTAAATAGCGACACTTTAGAGTTTGTACCTCTAGAAGCGCGTCATATTACTCCAAACGGGAATGGCTGGCGTCATGAATATAAAGTAAAAGAAAGTGCACGTGTTGCAATGACCGAAACCTATGAGGTTTTTGAGGCAACTGTAAAAGTTGAAATGTCAGATGGTGGTAAAACGATTATTTCTCAGCACCACGCTAGCGATACGGGTACTATTTCAAAAGTATATGTTTCAGATACAGATGAATCAGGCTTTGATGATAGCGTAGCGGATAACGGAATTTTTGACGTTTATGTTCGCTTGCGTAACACCAATGGTAAAGAAGAAAAGCATGCACTGGGTACTATCAAAAGTGGTGGTTCATTTAATCTAAAAGTAGTTAATAATTACGGTGATGTAGATGTGGCTGCATTAGGTACTACCTTTGGTATTCCGGTAGAAGATGATTCAGAATCTTACTTCAAGTTTGGTAATTACCTACAATCACAAGACCCGTACACACTAGATGAATGTGGCGAATCAGGAAACTCAGATTCATTTAAAGAGTGCTTTAAAGATTTAGGAATTACAAAAGCTAAAGTGACAATGACTAACGTTAGTTATACGCGTAAAACTAACTAATTAATTATTTAGTTATTAAGCAGTTTAAAAGGCCACTCAGTTTAAAGTTGAGTGGCTTTTTTTAATGCTTTTTAAATGTATAAACTTAATTTATAACCATTTTTTATTTTTAAAATACACACCAATACCGCCAGTAAGTACAATCAAAAATATGACAAAAGCACTAAACGCATAAGGGCTTTCTGTACCTGGAATACCTCCTACGTTTACACCTAAAAGACCAGTTAAAAAGCCTAGTGGTAAAAAAAGTGCAGCCACTACAGACATAACGTACATGCGCTGATTTAATTGCTCAGATACTTGGTTAGTGATTGTTTGTTGAATGATTTGTGCACGCTCAATAGAGCTTTCCAGTTCCTCTAAATAACGAATAAGTAAGTTAGTGGTTTCATTTAACTTTGCTTTATCGTCATCTAGTAGCCACGGATAGTGATTATTTACCATTGAGCTGAGTGCTTCTTTTTGCGGTTTTAAATAGCGCTTTAAAGCGATGGTTTGGCGGCGCAATTGCGATAAACCTTGGTTATCAAATTTTTTGCTTGGCTCATCTATTTCTTCTTCAAATTCGTCGAGTGTTTCATCTAGTGAGTCAATAACGCTTTGCATACGTGAGGTTAGTTTTTGCGTTATAGAGCATACAAGCTCAGAAATATTGCATGGGCCTTTATTTTCATTTAAACAGGCCAGTGTATCTTGCACCGATAATAAACGGCGCTTACGGGTGGTAATTAAAATATTTTCGCTGATGAATAAACGGATTGAAACCATGTCTTCAGGACTTTGTGCTGGATTTAAATTAACACCTCGTAAAAATAACATGTGCCCATTAGTTGTGGCCGTAATGCGCGGGCGTGTTTCATCAGCAATTAAAGAATCTAGCTCGTAATCGGTTAGGTGAGACTGTACTTTTAACCAGTCGACGGCTTCACTTTGGCTATAATCCATATGAACCCAAAGTTTACCTTGTCCTGGTTGCCAGCTATTTAGCTCATTAGTGCTTTCAATAGAGCGTGCGCCACCTTTTTCGTCAAGCACAAGGGCATGTAGTAAACCATTAATCATAATTAATTCTCATAATAGTGTATTTTTAATACTGTTAACTATAGTGTATCTACTTAGTTGCTTACAGACTTACCTTTACTTTTAATAAGTTAAGTTTAAATCGCAAAAAATATGCAGAGCCTCTGTGCTGAGTAAAGTGACATAAAGTACTACTTAGCAAGGCGCGCATTGTGTGACCAGTTGCTTAAAAAGATCAATTTAATTTACTAATCGACTAGATAAATTTATTTCGTTGGTGTTTTTTTGCCTGTAGCGTATAAGTCACTTTTTTATTAAGGGCACATTTATGACAGCAAAGATCACCGTTGGTTGGCGTGAGTGGTTAAGTTTACCTGAGCTTGGTATTAACGACATAAAAGCAAAAATTGATACAGGCGCTCGCACTTCATGTATTCATGCAATTAACATTGAAGAGTACGAAGAAGATGGCGAAAAATGGGTTAAATTTACAGCCCAACCACTGCAAGATGATGAGAAAACTCAAATTACTTGCAAAGCAAAAGTTAAAAAAATGAAGTACGTAACCAGCTCAAGTGGGCAAAAAGAACTACGCTACTTTATAGAAACTACGTTGCATGCAGGCGAGCATAGTTGGCCGATAGAGCTTACTTTAACAAGCCGTGCAACAATGAAGTTTAGAATGTTATTAGGGCGTACAGCCATGGAAAATCGTATAGTCGTTGACCCGGCTTTATCTCAACTATTAGGTCGTAAGGTTTAACTATGAAAATCGGTATTTTATCTCGCAACAGAAAATTATATTCAACACGTCGCTTAATTGAGGCGGCAGAAGCACGCGGTCACGAAGTTAAAGTGATTGATGCATTGCGCTGTTATATGAATATCAATTCTGAACAACCAGAAATTCACTATCGCGGTGAAAATTTAAAAGAATTTGACGCAATCGTCCCGCGTATTGGTGCATCAGTAACATTTTATGGCTGTTCGGTACTTCGTCAGTTTGAAATGATGGGTGTTTACCCTGTAAACGAATCAGTCGCTATTTCTCGTTCGCGCGACAAATTACGCTCACTTCAGTTACTTTCGCGTAAAGGCGTTGGTATGCCAGTAACAGGCTTTGCTAGCAAACCAGATGATGTAAAAGACTTACTAGAAATGGTAGGTGGTGCACCGGTAGTAATTAAGTTACTTGAAGGTACACAAGGCATTGGTGTTGTACTTGCTGAAACACGCAAAGCAGCTGAAAGTGTTATTGAAGCGTTTATGGGTTTAAAAGCCAATATTATGGTTCAAGAATATATTAAAGAAGCAGGCGGTGCAGACATTCGTTGTTTCGTATTAGGCGACAAAGTAATAGCCGCAATGAAACGCCAAGCACAAGAAGGTGAGTTCCGTTCTAACCTTCACCGTGGTGGTAGTGCTACATTAGTTCGCATTACGCCAGAGGAACGTAAAACGGCAGTAGCAGCGGCTAAATCAATGGGTTTGAACGTAGCGGGTGTTGATTTACTTCGCTCATCTCGTGGACCACTTGTGATGGAAGTAAACTCATCACCAGGTTTAGAGGGCATTGAAATAGCAACAGGTAAAGACATTGCAGGCATGGTGATTGACTTCATCGAAAAAAATGCTTCAAGTAAAGGAACAGCAACACGTGGCAAAGGTTAAAATTAACCGCCCTTTTTCCTTATTAGGAGAAAGTGTAGGCGTAGGCGAGCGTAAAACGCTTGCCTTAGAGGCAGCTAAACTTTACACCCATTCACCCCTTAATATTCCTATTGAAGTGGTTAACGGTGTAATGGAAGGTCCTGTGCTTATGGTGTGTGCGGCTATTCATGGCGATGAGCTAAATGGCGTAGAAGTTGTACGTCAGTTAATTGCTAAAATAGACCCAAGCCAACTGCGCGGAACGATAATCGCTGTGCCTATTGTGAATGTGTTTGGCTTTATTCATAAATCGCGTTACTTACCAGACAGACGCGATATGAACCGTAGTTTCCCAGGTTCTGAGCGTGGCTCTCTAGCTGGGCGTATGGCGTATATGTTTTTTAATCAAGTGGCAGTACATTGTACTCACATTATTGATTTGCATACTGGCGCTATTCATCGAACTAATTTACCGCAAATTCGCGCTAACTTAGAGGATGAAGCAACCGCTGATATGGCTAAAGCATTTGGTACGCCTGCAGTTATAAATGCATCATTGCGTAATGGTTCATTACGAAGTGAAGCTGCAAACCTAGGTATACCGGTTATCACCTACGAAGCGGGTGAGGCACTACGCTTTGATCCGATCGCGATTGCGGCAGGTGTTCAGGGTGTTGACTATGTTATGCGTCACTTAAAAATGATCCGTGGCAAGCGTCCTAAAAAACTACCAGATCCTATTATTGCAGGTTCAACAAGTTGGATACGTGCTGAAGTTGATGGGATTGTGCGTGCGCAAGTATCATTAGGTGAGCATGTAACTAAAGGCCAAGTGCTTGCTTATATAAGTAGCCCGCTGGGCGACTCTGAGCTTGAACTTTTAGCGCCGAAAGGCGGTATTGTTATTGGTCAGCAAACTATGCCATTAGTAAATGAAGGTGATGCGGTATTCCATCTTGCGTATTTTGCTAGTGATAATAGTTTAGTAGAGCAACAGCTAGAGAACTTTATTGACGAGATAAACGATTTAGATGAAGAGCTTAAAACAGCTGAGCTAAATAACTAATAGCTAAACTAAATTCTGTTTAGCTAAGCATTAAAAAGCCGCAGTAGGTAATTAATTACTTACTGCGGCTTTTTTGTTGATATTGCTTTATAAACTATGTTTTTTAGGACCAATAATGCGCTTTATAACGGGCACTTTTGTTGGCTTTGGTTCTTTATTTAAAACCATGACAGGGCGGGTTACAAAAAGGTTGTTAGGGTAAATTACGCGGTGCCCATCAATGTGTTCAAGCACAACATTCATTAAGCCCATTTCAA
Organism: Pseudoalteromonas sp. SWN29; assembly: GCF_015864465.1. NCBI lineage: Bacteria > Pseudomonadati > Pseudomonadota > Gammaproteobacteria > Alteromonadales > Pseudoalteromonadaceae > Pseudoalteromonas > Pseudoalteromonas sp. SWN29. Next base: position 20,251 of record NZ_JADYXE010000015.1, on the reverse strand, counting down.
CAATGCGGCCTTCAACATGATTCGCACCATCAATAATACGTACCCAATAGCCAACACGGCAGTCGTTTTGAATAAACATCAGTAAAAATGCGGTAAGGTTACTCAATAGCGACCACGCGGCAAAAAGTGCTACGCCTAACATGGCAAATAAAGAGGAGCCTAAAACCAATAAGCCACGCAGCTCTATACCCCAAAATACTAAAACTAAACACAGCACGACAAAGGCGAGTATAATTTTTAGTAGCAGCTCTGCACGATATTTTCGGTGCAAATCTACTTTTCCCTTAATCGCTTTTTCGAGTAAATTTTTGGTTATTTTTAATAGCAGAGGGAAAGCCAAAATAGCGATTATAGTGACAATTAATTTATATTGTGATGCAAACAATTCTAAAAATTCTATTATTTCCACATTAGACCCTGAGCTTTCATAACAATTTAGTTAAATTATAAGTGCTTAGTTTAACGCGTTTGTATTATTTAAAAAGTGTTTTTAACGCTCACTAACCACTGTACTGAGTCCACATCGTCGTAGCTATCAATGGGGGCTGCAATATCAATGTGAATCATAGTGCCTGAGTTTGCACGACTCGGTGCTAAACGAAGACCAACACCTACATTTTTTAATACATGTGCGTTTTCGCCATTATTTTCATCGTTAAACCATGCTCGGCCTACGTCCACAAAAGCGGCTCCACCCACTTTAAATAGTTGCAGTAAATCGTACTCCCAGTAATAACGTTTTTCTAGATTAACTAAAAAACTACGGTCGCCATGTTGATAATCCATAGGGTAACCACGCAGGCCAGTTTCGCCGCCTAAAGTAAGCTGCTTATCGGCGGTTAAATTTTTAGCATATTGGACTCTGGCTTTTACATACCAAGATTGGTCTTCACTGGTATTTAAATAATATTGTACTTGGCTGGTGGCCATAAAGTTTTCGAGCTTTTTCTGTTCTTTATTCCAATAGCCATCAATATCAGCACTAAAGCGCCACAATGTTCTATCGGTGGTAAAGTGCGCTTTTTTAAAGTTAAATGAATACACCGCGCGGCTATCGTCATTACTTAATGACTCGTCTGAATAACCAATTAAGCTTTTAATATTCCAGCCTAAATTTAAATCTTCTGTGCGAGATATGCTGTCAAAGTTTCGTACTTTTATGTAGTTATCTTCAAACCAATGGCCGCTTATAAAGGGGTAGCTTAAGCTTCTGTCATCGGCAAGTGGTGCAAAGGTCGTGTCTATCGCTTCAAAGGTATGTTGCTCGTCGGTATAGCCTAAGGTTAAGCGCTGGGTCCAATTATTATTAAGCGCTTTAGAGTGCCCGATAAATGCACGGTTTAAATCGGTAGTTTGCTCAAATTCACTAAACTCTTCGCCGCGTTTATATAGCGACTCTTCGCGCTGCTCAGAATAGCTTAAAATACCGTAACTAAAAGGAGTGTCTATCGCAAAAAATGGGTAGGTTAGCTCAAGCAAATGGCGCTTACCGTCGCTGTTATCAGCGTATTCTAATCGACCTCGGTAACGTGTAGATAAAATATTAGGATCGTCGTAAACAAATAAGTAGCCGCTTCTGTCACTGTCGGTCGTACGAGATAAAGAAAGACGCTTACCCCAACCAAGCAAGTTCGACTCTCTAAAACCTATACTCGATTTGTTTTCTCCGCCGCTACGGCTAAAGTTTACTTCAGGTAAAAGTGTCCATAAATCGCGGGTAACCACCTCTACGTTAACGTCGCCGTCGCAGTTTTCGGTTGCACTAATTTGGGCATCATATAAGTAACTTTCTTTACGAAGTAAACGCTCAGACTCGGCAAGTTTTTTAGCATCGTACTTGTCACCAGGGGAGAATAATAAAAGGTTATTTATTACATCGGGCTCTGTTTGAATATGTGCACGATTAGCAAATCGGAATAGGGCATTATTTTCCTCTTCAAGCTCAGTATTAAATACATTAAGTTGCTTGAGCTTTATTGAGGCTATTTTAGCGTTATTGCTACTGTGCGAGAGGGTTGTTTTGTCTTGAACTTCTCGGCGTAAGTTTTTATTTGTGCTTAAATCTGTCTGTTCTACAAGGCAGTTATCAGTTTTCGTTGAAGATTGTTGTGCGAATGCATTAGGCACATAAAAGCTTAAAACCGTTAAGCTAATACAACATTGTGCTATCCATTTCTTGTTCACCATTAAACCTCTTTACTGCTACGTAGCAAATGACTATCGTAATATCAGCTTACATCATTGTTATTATAATGTAAGTAAAAGGTATGGATTTTGAAACTAATTAATTGTTACTCATATTCACTTATGTTAATAACCAGCTTGGTTTAGAGCCGCCTGTGCGCTGGGCATTAAAAGCTAGCTTAAATAAAATGCTAAAGCGGCTAATAAGTGCTCAGCTTCATGGCCTTCGGCATTAATCCAAATACTTTGGCTGTAATGCTCATAGTTTAAATTAAAGGTCAGCTGATTATAGGTAAAACGAACTTGATGGCGATCAGCGCCTGCAGAGTATTCGTTGATGGTTACGTCATCTGAGTGTAAAAAGAGTGTGCTCCACAGCTCAAAGTCTTCATCGTGTGGAGGCTCGACTGGTGTAATTAAAATGTATTTATGGGCGTGGTCATATTCTATTTGGGTCATAACATTCTTAATTTGTAGCTAGGTAATTGCGAATTGCAGTTAAAAATTCGCCGCCGTACTTATTTAACTTAGTAAAACCGACACCCGACACTTTTAAAAACTCACTGTCGTTTGTTGGCATAAGCTGCGCCATTTCGGCTAACGTTTTATCATTAAATACAACATAAGGTGGTACATCGTCGGCATCAGCAAGCTCTTTACGTAGTGCGCGTAGGCGAGCAAACAATTTTTTGTCGTAATTAAATTGCGCTAACTTATCTTGATAAACGTGTTTGGCTTGCAGGCGTGGCTCGGCTAACTGCAGTGCGTACTCACCTTTTAAAATGGCACGCGCGGCTTCTGTTAATCTGAGTGACGCACCTTGCGTAATATCTTGGCTAAGTAAGCCTTGATGAATAAGCTGGCGTAAAATACTAAGCCAAAATTCACTGCTTTTATCTTTACCTATGCCGTAAGTGCTTAGCTCATGATGATTGTTATCGCGTATGCGGCTAGTATTTGCACCACGTAGTAATTCAACAATGTACCCAAGACCAAAGCGCTGGTCAGCTCTATACACGCACGAAAGTGCCTGTTGGGCAACCAATGTACCGTCAAAGCTTTTTGGCGGATTTAAGCAAATATCGCAGTTGCCGCAAGGCTCACGTTGATACTCACTAAAGTAATTAAGTAATATTTGCCTACGACATGTTTGCGCTTCAGCAAAACTTGCCATGGCGTTAAAGCGTTGCTCTTCTACGCGGCGGCGTTGTTCGTCGTCTATGTCTTCAAAAAAGCGTCTTACACGGCCAATATCAGCTGGATCAAAGTACATTATGGCTTCTGCGGCAAGTCCATCTCGCCCAGCACGCCCCGTTTCTTGATAGTACGACTCTATACTTTTTGGAATATCGTAATGCAGTACAAAACGCACGTTAGGCTTGTTTATACCCATACCAAAGGCAACGGTTGCGACCACTATTTGTATATCGTCACGGGCAAAACCAGTTTGTACAAATTGTCGTTGCTCGTTACTCATACCAGCATGGTAAGCGGCGGCGTTTAGCCCTGCATCAGCCAATTTTTCGGCAATGTCGTCTACACGTTTACGGCTGGTACAATAAATAATACCGCTTTGGCTTTTTTGCTCTTTTAAGTAGCGAAGCAATTGCACCATAGGTTTAAACTTTTCTTCTATGGTGTAGCGAATATTAGGTCGATCAAAGCTGCCAGTATGAATATAAGGCTGTTGTAGTTTTAGTTGCTCAACTATATCAAAACGGGTGGCTTTATCGGCAGTTGCAGTCAGCGCCATCATAGGAACATGTGCAAAGCGCTGCTTTAATTCGTTTAAGCGGAAGTAGTGCGGTCTAAAGTCGTGACCCCAATGCGATACACAGTGCGCCTCGTCTATTGCAAATAAACTCACATTTAAATGCGACAAACGCTCTAAAAACTCGCGTTGTAATACTTTTTCAGGTGCTACATATAAAAGCTTAATTTGCCCCTGATGAAGCTGTTGATACACCAATTGCTGCTCTTCTCGCGCTAAGCTGTTATTAACGTAAGCGGCTTTTACTCCAAGTGCTTGCAGTTGCGTTACCTGATCTTGCATTAGCGATATAAGCGGAGATATAACAATAGTTACACCTTCAAGCACTAAAGCAGGAATTTGGTAGCACACCGATTTTCCGCCACCGGTGGGTAGTAATACCAGTGAGTCTTGGCCATTAATAGCAGCATCAATAACTGCTTTTTGACCGTCGCGAAATTCACTGTAGCCAAACACTTGTTTGAGGACAGTTTCGGGTTTACGCACTAGTGTGCTCGAAGAAGGAGTTGATGTATTCATTGGCGGGTATTTTAGTGGTTTTTTAGTGAGATGTCTTTAGCTGAGTTACTTAACCTTACCCCTATTGTAAGTAAATTTAACTCTGCTAGTGTTGAGATAGCTTTTTAATATCAGGCCTGTTGTAAATACTTAACGAGAGTCTCGTAGTTTGGCTCAAGTTATGCTTTACTCATCGTACCAGTATAAGCATAGAGAATAATAATGAATAAAGAAATGTTAATTGAACAAGTCGGCGCATTGTTTGTAAATGGTATGCCCTTTAATCAGTTTTTAAATATCTCGGTTGAGTCACTTACTCCAGAGCAAGCAAAAATAAGTTTTCCTTGGCAAGATGTATTTATAGGAAACCCTGCGCAAAAAATATTACACGGTGGCATTATTTCAGCCGTTCTCGACAACGTAGGAGGCATGCTCGCGGCAGCGAGTGTAATTGATAAATTAACCGATATAGACATTAAGAGTGTACAGCAAAAGCTAGCAACCCTTGGCACTATTGATTTACGAACCGATTATTTGCGCCCAGGAAAAGGAGAGAGCTTTATAGCGAGCGCCACACTTATTCGCTCAGGTAATAAAGTCTGCGTGTGCAGAATGGAATTACATAACGAACAGTCTGTTCAAATTGCTTTTGGGACTGGCACGTATTTAGTTGGATAAAACACCTACGGCAAGTAAACTGTCGGCCTTTTAAATCATTAAGTGTTTATTATGTCGATTGATACCGAGCAGCGTAAAGGTGCTATTTTTGCTTGTCTTGCTTTTTTAATGTGGGGCCTTGCGCCAATATATTTTAAGTTAATTCAGCATGTTACTGCCTTTGAGATTTTAATGCATCGGGTTGTTTGGTCGGTTGTATTTTTAGTACTGGTAGTGAGTGTTTTAAAGTATTGGGATAAAGTTAAACGCATCATTGTTCAGCCTAAGCTTTTGCTTATGCTTGTTATTACCTCTGCACTGCTTGGCTTTAACTGGGGTTTATTTATATGGGCTATAAATAATAACCACATACTTGATGCAAGTTTGGGATACTACATAAACCCTCTTTTAAATGTATTGCTGGGTATGCTCTTTTTAGGCGAACGCTTACGTAAGTTTCAAGGCGTAGCAGTAGCACTTGCCTTTAGTGGTGTTGTACTGCAGCTAATTAGTTTTGGCTCGTTTCCGGTAGTGGCATTTTCACTGGCTATATCGTTTGCACTTTATGGTTTATTACGTAAAAAGTTACCGGTTGAAGCCTTACCGGGTATTTTGCTAGAAGCACTTATATTGCTGCCTGTGGCACTAATTTATTGGTGGTTAATGGTGCCTACACCAACATCAAGCCTGCCAGCTAACGATTGGCATACTAATGCACTACTTATAAGTGCAGGCATTGTCACTACACTACCGTTGTTGTGTTTTACCGGAGCCGCCAAACGCTTGCAGTACACTACACTGGGCTTTTTTCAGTACATTGGGCCAAGCCTAATGTTTATATTGGCAGTGGTGTTTTACGGGGAAGTATTTGACGCTGAGAGATTAGTTACGTTTGCATGTATTTGGAGTGCACTGGCTATTTTTAGTTGGGACTCTTATCATCAATCACGCAAACGTAAAAAAGCGGCTATTACAGCCGCAGAAGTATGATTAACTAATAGAATGGTCAACTAACTACTTTATTACGACCAGATTCTTTAGCGTCGTAAAGCTTCAAATCGGCCTGTTTTAATAATTCATCAATTTGATAAACAGGCCCATCTGCAAAACCAATAGATATAGTAAACTTGATTTTTTCTTTACTAAACTCTTGGCTATTCGCTTCTATAAAATACCTAAAGCCTTCAAGCCTTTTTAAGGATTCTTGCTTATCAGCATCTGCAAAATAAACCGCAAATTCTTCTCCGCCTAAACGTGCAACTAAATGTTTTTCAAAATACTTACTAAAACAGATTGATAGTCCTTTTAATACTTCGTCGCCTACATCGTGTCCGTATGTGTCGTTAATCGCTTTAAAGTGATCAATATCAAGCATCGCTAAAGCACCATCACCTTTAGCACGTTTAATTTTCTTTAGTGACTTTTCAGCTTTTTCGAAAAAGTAACGGCGGTTTGGTAAATTAGTAAGGTAATCAGTATTAGCCTGTCGTTTTATGGTGGCCATAAGTTCTAACATATCGACGTTTTGGCTAAGTCTGCAATAAAACTCTTCATTATTAAAAGGTTTATGCAGGTAATCGTTTGCGCCATTTTTTAAAAACAAAGTTGATAAATCAGACGAGTCTGCGGCTGAAATACCTATAATCACTTTTTCATCGTTATTATATAAACGGCGAATTTCGGTACACAATTCATCACCGTTCATATTTGGCATTTCATTATCAGTGATAATAACCGAGATGTCAGGAGCAGCTTCAAGCATCGCAAGTGCTTCTTTTCCATCTTCTGCTTGTAATATTTGATATTTATGGCGTGCAAGTAAATTACATATATAACTTCGTGTAGAGGCTAGATCGTCAACAACGAGTACTTTTACATTTTCGTTGCGAGTTAGTCTCAGTAATTGCTTTTCTAAATATTGGTAAGCTTGTTTGTTTTCTTTAATGATGTAATCGATGATTGGATATTTTTCTACTGTATCGCGAGTTTTTTTATCAATATTACCTGTCATTACAATCGTTGGAATGTCAGCATTTACAGTGCAAGGTACTGCCTCGCCAGACGGGGCATCTGGTAAAATAAAATCGACTACAGCGCAAAAGTAACTGTTTTTACTTATTAGTTCTTTTGTTTGTGCTAATGACTCTGCTATATCAACTGCATACCCTGCTTTAAGCGCGATATGCTTTTGCACTCGCGCCATTGCAGGTGTATCTTCAACTATTAGTATTTTTCGCGTCACGTAACACCTTGTTTATATTTTGCAAAATGATTTGCTTATATAAGTTGTAACTGTTAAAACGCAAAAAAGCAAATAACTTAAGTACTTACAGGTTATCAGCTTCTGAATAATACTCTTGGCTAATTGGTGCTGGTCCTGACATTTTTGAGCGGCCAAACAAGGTATGAAACTTACTTTTGCAGGTCGTTAGCTTTAAATATTTTACCCAAGCACGTTCAATTGGGTTAGTCGGTTCTTGTGAGCCAGTGACTACTGCTACAAACTGTTCTTGATGTTCGTTTTGCGGCTCAATTGTTTTGCTATATAAGCCTCTTAAAACAACACCGTGTTGTTCTAATATACTGGCTTCTAATAAGGTGAAGTTTCCGCTGCGGCCAAAACCACGTGGAAAATTCTGATCATCATAAAATTGACGTTGGCTAACAAATGCTTGGCGTAGTAATGAAATGTTATTGCTCATAGCTTTATCCTCATACCCTATTAATTAGCTGGAGTATGATGCAAGTTTGGCAATTTATTAAACAAATTATTTTTATCGTGAGGATAAAAAATTGGATATCGATTTATTAAAAACATTTGTTGAAGTAGTGCGTACGCGTCACTTTGGTAAAGCGGCCGAAAACCTTTATATTACGCAGTCTGCAGTGAGCTTTAGAATTCGCCAATTAGAGCAAGGGCTTGGGGTTAATTTGTTTATTCGCCAGCGCAATAATATTCAACTTACCGCACCGGGGGAGCGTTTATTACCTCACGCTCAAATGATTATTACAGGTATGCAGCGCGCCAAAGTAGATGTTGCACTTGCCGATAATATGCATAAGCAAATTAGCTTAGCAGGAACGCCTAATATTTGGGATGCTTTTTTACAGTTTGGTATAACAAATATTGTATCGGCAATGCCGGGCGTGTCGTTGGTTGCAGAAGTTAAAGCACAGCAAGAAAGCACACGGCTTTTATTAGAGCGCACTCTCGATTTGGCTATATTATTTGATCCACCAAAAGTAGATGAACTCGTAGTAGAGCGTATTTGTGAGTTACCCATTATTCCAGTAAGCGGATACGACACGGCTACCAACGAAAACTTTTTTGATAATCAATATGTGTATGTTGATTGGGGAACCACTTTTTCACTTTGGCATGCGCGCCAATTTACCGGTAAAACGCCTCCTTACTTTAGAACCAGCACAGGACGTATTGCGCTTGATTTAATACTGCAATGTGGCGGTAGTGCATTTATACCGCAAGTTTTGGTAGAAGGGCATTTAGAAAAAGGTGAGCTGTTTCATGTTAAAGGGGTAGAAAATACCTCGCGAGACGTATTTATTGCGTATCACAGAGACAACGAGCAAAAAGAGCTAATAGAAACCTTAGTTAATTTACTTTCGCAAATGACGCCAAGCTTGTCATTAAAGCAAGATAAGTAAGTACGGCCGTTTATTAAATTTTCATGTTATTTAGATTTCACATTTAATGCATTTTTATTAATTTAAAAAGACAAAAATATTTCGGTTGTAATATTACTGTCATTTATCAATGACAAAATGCAGCTGTTTTAAAAATTAGTCTTTTGTGATTATCCAAGGAAATAACATGAAATTTGTAAAATCGAGCTTATGCTTAGCACTATTAAGTGGCTTATCTTTTAATGCACTTGCCGACGTAGATATTTACGGTAAAGCGAATGTAACAGTGCAATCGTCTGACGATGGCGAAGGGTCTTTTACTGAGATTAAAAGTAATGCATCTCGTCTTGGTGTTAAAGGTTCTGAAAAAATAAATGAGAGTTTAGAAGCCGTTTATAAGTTCGAATTTCAAGTTGACGTGTCTGATGCTGATTCAAAAGGCGATAACGACGACAATATCTCTGCGCGTAATCAATATGTTGGTTTAAAAGGTGCATTTGGCCAAGTTGTAATTGGTCGTAACGATACTGCGCTTAAGCAATCTCAAGGTAAGTTAGATTTATTTAACGACCTTGAAGGCGATATTAAAAATGTATTTAAAGGTGAAAACCGTTTAGGAAACACTGTTAGCTACTCATCAAACTCATACGAAGGCTTTAAAGTACTTGCTACTTTTGTAGCTGAAGACGATGTAGACGCTGATAACGGTTACTCAATGGCGGTTACTTACGGCGACGTTGCACTTAAAAAGAGCGCGGTATACGCCTCTATTGCAGCCGATAGCGAAGTAAATGGCTACGATGTAGTACGTGCTTCAATCCAAGGTAAAGTTGAAAACTTTAAGTTAGGTGCAATGTACCAAACACAAGAAAAGGTAGACGGCAGCGCAGAAGCTGACGGTTACTTATTAAATGCAGCATACAGCATGGGTAACAACACATTTAAAGTGCAATACCAAGATATGGATTTTGACGACAGTGATGATAAGTCAGCAATTTCAGTTGGTATTGATCACAAATTAAATAAAAACATTAAGGTATTTGGTTTTTACTCAAGCTTCGACATGGACAACAACGTTGACCAAGATTACGTAGGCTTAGGTATGGAATACAAGTTTTAACGACTAGTCTAATTAGTTAGAACACTCCCTTTTTAACCGCGCTCCTTTGAGCGCGGTTTTTTTGCTTTAAATTATTTACCCGCCCATAATAGACCCTCATTTGGAATGAGGTGCAAATCCTCAACTATTCCCGTAACTGTAATTAGTACAACGCTTTAAGTCAGATACAAATGAGCAATACAAATCAGCATAAATATTTGAACAATTTAACGAATTAAATTTATCGCTTAATAAGTTCTATATCTAAGTAGATTGGTATAATTTTTTAACGAGCGGGTTTACTCATTTTTATTAATGCACTAGTTATTGTTAGTTGTATTGTTAGTGAGTACACGCCTACCAAGGACTCACTGTTGCACACTAAATCAGCGCTAAACACGCCTTTACTTAACGTTAAAAATGTTTCGTGGGGGATTGCCAACAAAAGCATTTTAAATGATATTAATTTGCAAATATCGCCAGGTAAGTTTGTGGGTTTAATAGGCCCAAATGGGGCGGGTAAGTCGAGTTTGCTGCGTTGCTTATATCGTTTTAACCGGCCAACATCAGGGCAGATTACTTTTAATAACCACGATATTTGGCAATTAAAAAGTGATGAGTACGCAAAAAAAGTAGCGGTTGTTTTACAAGAAACCCCTTCGCAATTTAACTTGAGCGTATTTGATGTTATTGCACTTGGGCTTACTCCGCATAAATCGCTATTTAGTTCAGTAACCAGCAGCGATAAACAAAAAATTACTCAAGCAATAAATACTGTAGGGCTTGAACAACACAGTAATCAAAGTTTCGAATCGCTCTCAGGCGGTGAAAAGCAACGTGCCTTGATAGCTCGTGCGATAGTCCAGCAACCTCAACTATTAATTATGGACGAACCAACCAGCCATTTAGATGTTAAATACCAAATACAAGTTATGGAGCTGGCTAAATCGTTGGGTGTTACTGTGTTTGCATCGTTTCATGACTTAAACCTAGCCGCTGCAATGTGCGATGAACTAGTCGTTATTAAAAACGGCGAAATTACGCATACAGGCACGCCAACTGAGGTATTAACTGAAAAGATGCTAGGTGATGTTTTTGGTGTCTGCGCCCAAGTAAATAGCCACCCGCAGTTATCTAAATCGGGAAGTAGCATTCCTCACATTACTTACTTTTATGGTTATGAATAATATGAGCGCAGTTAATACTCGTCACTCACTTGCACTATGTATAAGTATTGCAGCTGCTTTATTTAGCTTATTTGCTGCACTTAGTTTTGGCGCAGCAGAGACCTCACTTCAAGACGTATTAAATAGTTTTTTACTCTCAAATGATGCGTCTTTTAATACGCGAATTATTTACGAGCTAAGAATGCCACGCACGTTACTTGCCTTTTTAGCGGGCTCTGGTTTAGCCATTGCGGGGCTTATTTTACAAACAGTAACGCGTAACCCTTTAGCCGATCCTTACTTATTTGGTATATCGTCGGGTGCCTCTTTTGGGGTGGTGTTACTTATGGCATTTGCCAGTATTAGCGCAGGCTTTATGTTATCGGCAGCGGCACTGTTAGGTAGCTTACTCGCTATGAGCTTATTAATACTCATAGCAGGCAGGCAGCAAAGTGGACAGGTAGAATCAATGTTATTAGCAGGTGTTGCGCTGTCATTTTTATTTAGTGCTTTTACTAGTTTGTTACTTTATTGGAGCGATCCTCAGGCGGTAGCTGCTATTTTATTTTGGACACTGGGCAGCTTTGCTCGTGCACAGTGGGCTACGCTTTGGTTGCCTTTATTGGTAATCACATTGTGTACGTTTGTAATGCTGAGCTTTAGAAGGCAACTCAATGCGATGTTACTTGGCGATGAAAGCGCAATTACATTAGGTGTTAGGGTGCAGCGCTTTAGAATACTTATGCTGGTTTTGAGCTCATTAATTACCGCTGTGCTGGTGGCTATGTGTGGTGGTATTGGGTTTGTAGGTTTAATGGTGCCGCATATTGTGCGCTTTTTTATATCCCAAGGCACCATCGCGGGATTGCTAGTAACCAGCTTAGTGGGCGGTACATTTATGGTGTGGGTTGATGTACTTTCGCGCTCCTTGCTAAAAAACCAAGAGCTGCCCGTAGGCGTTATTACTGCTGCTATTGGTAGCGTGTTCTTTTTAAGTTTATTGTTTTTTAGAAAGCGAAAGGTATAACGCTATGAAAACATTAATGGTGCAAGGCACTACATCAGATGCTGGTAAAAGCACCTTAGTTGCCGCCCTTTGCAGAGTGTTTGCTAAGCGTGGGGTAAAAGTGGCACCTTTTAAACCACAAAATATGGCACTTAATAGCGCTGTAACAAAAGACGGCGGCGAAATTGGTCGTGCACAAGCTTTGCAAGCAATAGCGGCTAAAGTAGAGCCCGAAATAGACTTTAATCCCATATTGCTTAAACCTAATAGCGACACGGGCGCACAAGTTATTATTCATGGAAAAGCCATTAGTAATATGGAAGCGGGAAAATATCACGACTATAAAAAAGTGGCGATGGATGCAGTAATTACCTCACATAACCGCTTAGCTAAACGCTTTGATTTACTCCTTGTTGAAGGGGCAGGTAGCCCCGCTGAAATAAACCTACGCGAAAACGATATTGCTAACATGGGTTACGCCGAAGAGGTAGATTGCCCTGTCATTATAATTGCCGATATAGACAAAGGCGGCGTATTTGCACACTTGGTAGGCACGCTTGCGTTGTTAAGCGAGTCAGAACAAGCGCGCGTAAAAGGCTTTGTTATAAACCGCTTTAGAGGCGATATAAGTTTATTGCAAGGCGGACTTGATTGGCTTGAAGAATACACAAATAAACCCGTACTTGGCGTATTACCTTATTTGCACGACCTAGCGCTTGATGCAGAGGACGCCGTTGCAATTGATAATAACGTAACCAATGCCACAATTAATATTGCAGTGTTGCTTGTACCACATATTAGTAACCATACCGATTTTGATGCACTGCGTTTGCACCCAAACATTAATATAAATTATGTGCGCCATACGCAAACGATCCCCGACGTTGATCTAATAATTATCCCAGGCAGTAAAAATGTGCTGGGCGATTTAAATTTTTTGAAAAATGAAGGCTGGGACACTCAAATTAAGCGCCACTTACGCTATGGTGGAAAAGTACTTGGCATTTGTGGCGGTATGCAAATGTTGGGCAATACGCTCAACGATCCCGAGGGTATTGAATCATCATTAAAGCAAGTAAATGGGCTTGCTCTATGCGATTTTGAAACCACGCTGACAGCACAAAAAGTATTAACCAAAATAACCGCTACACTACTTTTAAATAACCAACAAACACTCTGTAGTGGTTACGAAATACATGCAGGTATTAGCCAAGGTGCAGCGCTTAATAAGCCATTTTTAACCTTTGACGAAAACCACCCGAATGGTTTTACGTTTGATGGTTTTATTAGTGACGATAATGCTATTGCAGGCACCTATTTACATGGTTTATTTGATGAAGCCGATGCGACATCGCAAATTTTAAAATGGGTAAAGCCAAGCGCTACCATTAACCCTATTAGTATTGCCGATCACCGCGAGCAGCAGTTAGAGCGCTTAGCAACCATGTGCGAAACGCATTTAAATATACAGCAAATTATCTCGATTTATGAAGGGCACAATAATGACTGAACAAAACAACGATAAGCACCAGCAGCGCCAACAAAAAGTAAAAGAGCAAGTAGATGCGCGCGTTGCTGCCGCGCAAGATGTAAAAGGTATTTTTCAGGTAATTACCGGTAATGGTAAAGGTAAATCAACCTCAGGTTTTGGCGTTGTAGCTCGCTGCGTAGGGCATGGTAAAAAAGCCGCTGTGTGCCAATATATTAAAGGCACGTGGGAGTGTGGTGAGCGTAATTTATTACAAGGTGCAGGCGTTGAGTTTGTTGTAATGAACACCGGTTTTACCTGGGATACGCAAAATAAAGAAGCCGATACCGCAGCCGCGCAAGCAACATGGCAAGAGTCAAAACGCATGCTTGCTGATAGCAGTATTGATTTAGTATTACTCGATGAGCTTACTTATATGGTGACCTACGGCTACGTTGATTTAGATGAAGTGATAACAGCGCTTAATAACCGCCCACCAATGCAGTCAGTTATTATTACAGGGCGTGCAGCGCACCGTACTTTAACCGACCTTGCCGACACTGTAAGCGAAGTGCGTAATGTAAAACACGCATTCGACTCTGGTATAAAAGCGCTTGAAGGGTTTGATTACTAATGTTTAGAGCGTTTTTTATTGGGCTGCTGCTTTTTAGTTTATCGGGCAGTGCACTTGCAGAGCAGACTGAGGATTCTAAAAAGCTGCGAATAATCGCGCTTGCACCACATATAGTCGAAAACCTATTTGCCATAGGGGCGGGCGATAATATTGTGGGCACGGTTGATTACGCCGACTATCCTGCTGAGGCCCAAAGTATTGAGCGCATAGGGGGTTATTACGGCATCTCGCTTGAAAAAGTATTGGCGCTTAAACCCGACTTAGTTATTGCGTGGAAAAGCGGAAATCAAAGCGAAGATTTAGCCCAAATAGAACGTTTAGGCATAAAAGTGTATTTGAGTAATCCCACCACAATCGCTGGTGTAGCCGACGAGTTACTTACTTTTGGTGAATTTACAGGAAATATTGAGCAAAGCCAGCAAGTAGCAAGTGCATTTATTACTAAGCTCCAAAATATTAAAAAACAGCAGCAGGGCAAAAAAATAGTAACTGCGTTTTATCAATTATGGTCAGAACCGATGATGACAGTAGGTAAAAATACGTGGATAAGCCAACTGATTGAAACATGCCATGTAAGTAATGTATTTGCCGATAGCGTTACAGATTATCCGCAAATTAGTATCGAAAATGTCATTGTTACTAAGCCACAAGTTATTATTATCCCTGATGAAAAATCAAAAACACCACAACCGATTGTTAATTGGCAAAAGTGGCCAGAAGTGCCAGCCGTTAAAAATGATCAATTTATTAGCGTAAATGCCGATTTATTACATCGGTTTACCCCGCGTATGCTAGATGGACTTGCGGATATGTGTGATAAAATAGACGCATCACGTAAACAGATTAAGAGTACACAATGAGCGATTGGGCCACATTTTTAGAAAGTGAATTACAGCAACCTTATATGCAACAAACGTTAGAGTATGTGGCTAATCGCCGCAATGAAGGCGTTGCTGTTTATCCGCCTGAACCTCAAGTGTTTAGCGCTTTTGATGCCACAGCACTTAATAACATTCGCGTTGTAATTTTAGGGCAAGACCCATACCACGGTGAAGGCCAAGCACATGGTTTGTGTTTTTCGGTATTGCCTGAAGTTAAAAAACTGCCACCGTCGCTTAAAAATATGTATAAAGAGTTAGCTACCGACATTACTGGTTTTACTATTGCTGATCACGGTTACTTGCAAAGTTGGGCAGATCAAGGCGTGTTTTTACTTAATACCGTACTGACCGTTGAGCAAGGGCAAGCGCATTCCCATAAGCATTTAGGGTGGGAGCAATTTACCGATAACGTAATAGCGCACATTAATGAACACTGCGAAGGTGTAGTCTTTATTTTATGGGGCGCACATGCACAGAAAAAAGGTAAGGGCATAGACAGCGCTCGCCATCATGTTTTAAAAGGGCCGCACCCATCGCCACTTTCGGCGCATAGAGGCTTTTTTGGTTGTCAGCATTTTTCAAAAACGAATGAGCTATTACAAGCCCAAGATAAAAAGCCGATTAACTGGCAGGTGTAAATAACCTGGGCTCTGAATAATAAATTTATCTCATACAGCTAATTTCAGCGCATTAAAAAAGGCTTTCATATAATGAAAGCCTTTTTGTTTAGTTGGGACGTATTGAATTAAAAATTTAGCTCATCAATCGCAATACTGTCTGTAAAAAAATCATATTCCTGTAATTCTTTACGTAAGCGGTGTTTGTCTTTTATTGCTTCTATTTCCCGCCATTTTCTTTTTTTATTTTTCTGAGAGGTTTTCCTTGTTGTATCTGGTCCTTCTAATATCTCTAATATATCGTTTAGGCTATCCATGTACTTCTCCTATTGATTTTATTGACCTCAAGAATACCTATACCACAGGCCTAGCTAAAATAGAACAAGAAAGTGACAGTAATGTTACGAGGATGTGATGAGTTGATGAAGGTTTATACGAAGATTGTATGAAGTGATATCAATATTTATATTAAGGAATAGCGTATTTTAGGCATAAAAAAACGCCGCAATAGCGACGCTTTTTAAAGTATGTTTAAAGCAAATTACATTGCTTTAAAACGTGCTTCCAGTTGTTCTTGTGCATCAGCAAAAGAGCGAATACCTTCAGCTAGTTTTTCAGTAGCCATAGCATCTTGGTTATGTAACCAACGGAACTGTGCTTCTGTTAAAGGCTCTGGTTTTGGCTCTTGTGGAACATCGCTTTCTAGCAAGTATTCTTGTGCGCCTTCTAAGTTACCTAAATCTTCTAAAAGATTAGGGCTAATAGTTAGCTTGTCACAACCAGTAAGTGCAATAATTTCGCCTGTATTACGGAAACTTGCACCCATCACAACTGTTTTGTAGTCATGGCGTTTGTAAAATTCAAAAATGCTGCGTACAGACTGAACACCTGGATCTTGTAGCGGATCGGTTGGTTTTTCCATACCGTTAGCAACGTGCCAATCTAAAATACGACCAACAAATGGCGAAATTAAAAATACATTTGCATCGGCACACGCGCGGGCTTGGGCATCGCTAAATAATAAAGTAAGGTTACATTTAGTGCCTTCTTTTTCTAGCTGCTCAGCGGCTTTAATACCTTCCCATGTAGACGCAACTTTAATTAAAATTTTGTCTTTGCTTACGCCTTCTTTTTCGTAAAGGCTAAGTAGAGTATGTGCTTTATCAATTGTAGCTTGCGTATTAAACGAAAGGCGTGCATCTACTTCAGTAGAAATATAACCAGGTACAATAGCGCTAATTTCTTTACCTAGTAATACGGCAAAGTAATCACATGCTAGTTCAAGTTGTTTAGCAGGCTCTTGCTCGGTTTCTTTTGCATAGCTCCAAGCTTTATTTAGATAAGGCTTATAAGCTTCAATCTCGCTCGCTTTTAATAAAAGCGACGGGTTTGTTGTTGCATCTTCTGGTTGATGCTTTTTGATCGCTTCAATATCGCCAGTGTCGGCCACGATAGATGAATGTTGTTTTAGCCTTTGTAGAGCTGAAGTCATTTGCTTTCCTCATTCCAAGCAAGTTAAAAGAATAATCTAAACACTCTTAATATATACAATCCATACTGCAACAGTGTGACAATGCTTGATAGGTCTTATGTCCTGATCAATAAAAAAACGGCAATGCATGGGTTATTAAGAGAGGATTTATTTAAACAAAACGTGCTTTTCGTTTCATTTAATGTTGAAATTGACACTAAATAAATTACAAGTCAATAGCTAACTATGATCACTGTTATTTCACCTGCAAAAAATCTTGATTACGAAACGCCACCCGCAACAGACAAGTTCACTCAGCCTGAATTACTAGAGCACAGCGAAGAGCTCATGAAAGTATGCCGTGAACTAACACCAGCGCAAATAGGCAGTTTAATGAAAATTAGCGATAAGCTCTCAGGGCTTAACGCAGCACGCTTTAGCGAGTGGGCGCAGCCGTTTACAAAAAGCAATGCTAAACAAGCCGTACTTGCCTTTAATGGCGATGTATACGGCGGTTTAGATGCAGGTACCCTTAAAGCGAGTGAGCTTGATTACGCACAAAACCACTTACGTATCCTTTCGGGTTTATATGGCTTACTAAAACCACTTGATTTAATGCAAGCTTACCGCCTTGAAATGGGCACCAAGCTTGAAAACCCACGTGGCAAAAACTTATACGAGTTTTGGGGCAGCGTAATAGCGAATAAACTAAACGACGTGTTAAAAGCGCAAGACGCACAATACCTAGTTAACCTTGCTTCAAACGAATACTTTAAAGCGGTAGATAAAAATGCATTAAATGCACAAATTATTACCCCACACTTTAAAGACTGTAAAAACGGTCAATACAAAGTAATTAGCTTTTACGCTAAAAAAGCACGCGGCATGATGGCGCGCTACATTATCGAAAATAAAATAACGCAATTAAGTCAGCTTAAAGAGTTTACTGTGGCGGGTTATTATTTTAGCCCTGAGGCAACAGCAAAAGAGCTTGAGCCCGTATTTATGCGCGACGAACAAAATTAGGTTTATAAGCTTAAATAAAAATTTGAAAGCCATGCATCGCATGGCTTTTTTGATGTTGGCGTTATATTTGCAATCTCATCTAATATTAATGAGAACACTAATTAAATAGGTGCAAATAAAATGATCAGCATTCCGTCAGTAGGCGAAGCCGAAAAACTAATAGAAGAAAAGCTCGGAGGGTGGTTTGATGTTGTAATAAGCCATATCCCTAATTTTATAGTTGCGATACTGATCGCAATTGTGTTTTCAATATTGGCGCGCTTTGCTGGCAAGCTGATGAAAAACGTATTACGCAGCTCCCTCGATTCAAAACAAATTGCCGATTTAATGGCTTCAATATTTAAAGTTATTGTTTTGTGTATCGGTTTATTTATAGCGCTCGATTTTGTTGGCTTAAAAGGCACAGTTACCTCACTACTTGCTGGTGCGGGTATTGTGGGCTTAGCAATTGGTTTTGCGTTTCAAGATATGACCGAAAACTTAATAGCCGGTATTGCCATGGGTGTACGCAAACCATTCAAAACAGGTGACGTAATAGAAACCGATGACGTGTTTGGTTCAATACATTCTATAAACCTGCGAAACACGCTAATAGAGAGCTTTTACGGGCAGTTAATACTAGTACCAAACAAAGTATTATTTAGAAATGTACTAAAAAATTACACCACTTTAGGCGTTAGGCGCATAGAAGTACCTGTTGGTATTTCGTATGGCGATGATATAGAAAAAGCAAAAGACGTTATAGTCGAAAAAATTAATGAATTCGACTTTGTAATACGCAAAGACGAAACCGCGGTATACGCCGAAGGTTTTGGCGACAGCAGCATTAATTTACTGGTGTGGTTTTGGATTAAATACCCAGGTGAGCCTGACTTTATGACGGTACGCCACAAAGGTGTTGTTGCCGTTAAGCAGGCACTCGATGAGGCTGACATTAGCATTCCATTCCCAATTCGCACTTTAGATTTTGGTATTAAAGGCGGCGAAAAACTCGATGCCATGATCAGCGATAAAATAAGACAGCAATCATCAAATAAAGGCAGAGGTGATGATGCTGATTCAAACCAAAGTGAGTAATTTAGTTAAAACTCATTAGGCAAAAGCATTGGGAAATAGTTACTTACCAACAGCGCATTTTTACAGAGTAAAAATGCGCTGTTTAATTAGTTCAAGTCACTTTTCTTTATTCATTAATTATTTTCTTCAGCAGATTTTGTAACGTATTTTTTATAAGGTAAGTTTCCCTTTTATCTATTTATTATGCAATTATTGGTTATACAAGGTGTATTTTTTTAGATATTAGGATTACAAACAAATGAAGTTAAAGATTAAATGGTTTACAAAAATAATTTTATTTTCAAGCCTAGTTATTAGCTTTATTTCAGTAGGTAACGAATATAATGCTAAATATGATGTGAGTTATAAATTAAATATAGATAACAATACCGCTGAAATACTTTTTCTCGATAAAAACAAAAACCTTACCTCTACATTAATCTTACCAAATAAAGCGGCATATATTGAAAAAGAGAAGTTACGAGAGTTTTGTAGCTCAGATGATGTTTTATGCCCTAGAAAAAGTTATGAAAGTAACGTTATCACTTGGTCACCTGATAATGAATATTTAGCTGTGTTTGTGGGTAATACAAAAGGGTTTTGGTTTATCCCCAGTAAAGAGATAACAAAAGCCGCATTCAATAAAAATAATGTAGTTAAAGTCGGCGTACATACTCAAAACGATAAAATAAATATTGCTCTATTTCATGGCGCGGCAGGATGGGTTGATAATCATCATTACGTTTTTTCAGCGGGTTTAAGTGGTGACAATTTTGTTTATAAGTTTAACCCAAAAACAAAGGAACTTAAGGGTTTTCCTTTTGAGCTAAATGAAGATTCTACGGTAAGCAGTTTTAAAGAAGTTTTTGTTGAAAGTTTTAATTCACAAAAAAGTAGTTTTAAATTAAGTGATGTTATTCAACAACTAGGGCGTGTTGATCTTTGCGGTATAAAAAACAAACAGCATGAGAATAAGGTATAATTGAATTCGCTAAAAAACGTTACACCGAACCCTCATGCCAAGATTAATGTTAACAGACGCGACATGGAATGTCTTATCAAAAGTAATGCA
>NZ_JADYXE010000128.1:0-940 GCF_015864465.1 Pseudoalteromonas sp. SWN29 | reverse complement strand
GTGATGGAAGGCCAAGCGCTAATCGCCCTACACCTAAAAATAAGTTATCAAGCGAAGAACGAGACCATTTATTAGCTACTGTTAATAGTGATGAATTTAAAAGCCTACCACCTAGTCAAATAGTCCCTGCGTTGGCTGATAAAGGTGTTTATATTGCATCAGAGTCGACCTATTATCGTGTACTACATGAAGAGAAGTTACAGAATGATCGTGGGCGTAGCCAAATTAAAGAGCGAAAAACACCAACAACGCATTGCGCGACAGGCCCTAATCAAGTGTGGTGTTGGGATATAACTTGGCTTCCAGGACCAGCCAAAGGGCTACATTTTTATCTGTATTTAATACTCGATATATTTAGCCGAAAAATTGTTGGATGGGAAATACATGATGAGGAATCGGCTGAGAATGCTTCGCGATTGATTAATAAAACGCACTTAAAAGAAGGCGTTAGAGATAGCCCGTTGGTGTTACATTCAGATAATGGTAGCCCAATGAAAGGTTCATCAATGCTTGAAACACTCCATAGTTTAGGTGTTGTATCTTCTTTTAGTCGACCACGAGTGAGTAATGATAACGCTTACGCAGAATCAATTTTTAAAACGTGTAAGTATCGACCTGGTTATCCTTATAAAGGATTTTTAACAATAGAAGAAGCACGTGACTGGGTGCTTAAATTTAGTCATTGGTATAATTTTAACCACAAGCATAGTGGCATCAAATACGTTAGCCCACATCAGAGGCATTCTGGATTGGCGGGTGAAATATTGGCTAATAGAAAAGAGGTATATCAAGGTGCTAAGGATGCTCATCCTGAGCGCTGGAGTGGTAATGTTCGTAATTGGGATTTACCAAAAGAAGTGTACTTAAACCCTGAACAAGAAATCGTCAAAGCGGAGAGTGCATAACGTAGTGATCGCGACAACTAGTTTGACAAACACCG
>NZ_JADYXE010000127.1:0-962 GCF_015864465.1 Pseudoalteromonas sp. SWN29 | reverse complement strand
TTGGTAGACACAAGGGATTTAAAATCCCTCGACTAACAAGTCGTGCCGGTTCAAGTCCGGCCTCGGGCACCACTTTATATTAAGCACTCTGCTTATAAAATACCTTCTAATAAATACCTTCATTCTGAAACTCTAAATTTTTATCATCTAAATCTTCAAATATTAATTTTATTATTCATCTCCAATCTTATTAAAGCATGATCATTTTATCGCATTAAATAGCTCACTCACTTTGCTATTCCAACCTGCATAAATCTTTGCGCAATTTAACGAACTAAATTGTAACTATAACGTCGTTAAAAGTTTTTTATTTAGAACAACTAGATACAAAAATTCGCCTAGCTCTAGTGTGATTTTCTTATCGTTAAATAGCCCCCATATATAATACCAACCTGCATAAATCTTTGATCAATTTAACGAATTAAATTGCACTATAACGTCGTTAAAAATTTTTTATTTAGAACAACTAGATACAAAAATTTTAGCCTAGTTCTAGCGTAATTTTCTTAACGTTAAATAGACCCCGTATATAAGCAGATTGGTATAAGCAGGTTGGTATTAAAAGTTATTTATATACGACTGTGTGAGTGCAAAAGGTGAATAAATGCAGAGAGCATTTAGCGATAACAATTGTATGTCATAATTTCGCGTTCAATTTAATTACTCACTAGAGTAATTACGTAGTGGGCGCTGTTATTAAATATAGTTTGTTTAAATCGGAAATATTTAACGCAGCAGGGGGGAGATTTAATTGAAATCTATATAGCACCTTTAATGGGTGGGTCATTTCATTAAATTGCAGGTATGTTTGTATAATATAAGAGTTGATATTTATAGAGCTTACAAGCTTCAGACTTATTAAAAGTGTAAAAGCGACCCATATAGGCTAACACCATTCAGTTAAGCATGTTTTGACTTAATGGTGTACCGAGTTTTTGAAATTCGAACGGTCCTACTTTTGG
>NZ_JADYXE010000126.1:0-976 GCF_015864465.1 Pseudoalteromonas sp. SWN29 | reverse complement strand
GCTTGCTAACGTTAAGCTAAATAATAAGCCGCTACAACTTGAGCATGTGATATCTGTTTAAGTCGCGCACGGCGTTACCATTGTATTTCACGGTGTGTTCGTCGTGCATTTTTGTGTGGTGAAGACCACTTTACTGGGAAGTCTTACGAGCATCGTAGAGGCTGGGTTGAAGATAAACTACTTATGTTAGCAAAAGTGTTTTGTATTGACGTAGCTGCTTATGCCGTAATGAGTAACCACACGTAGCGAAAATAACAAAGACACCCAACCTAAATTTTGCACATAAACACCAGTAATCCTTTCCAAAACGCCAATTAAAACCAACAGCAAACACTTCTTTATATTCTGCGTAAAAATACAGTAATCAATTGAATCAAAATAGGAACTCAGCTATGGTTTATTTATCAATAAAAACAAATAAAAAACGAGTTAATCTACAGGCTCGTTAGGTGCAAAGACAACTCATGCATTCGAGGCAACATGGATACATATAATCCCAATAAAGCAGTAGAACCCGAAAACTGGTTAGCCCTAGATGAAGCTACAAGAATTGAATTAGTTCATGATTTCCATATTGGTTTAGATCACGAATTAACCGAGGACGCTTTAAGTGTACATTCATCAATACATGTAATAGTTGAAAATCAATTAGCTATGAAGGTTAAATTAATACCAGAAACTTTCGCAAGACTTATGAGACAAGGCTTGAATAGGCATGAAACAATTCATGCTATTGGAGCAATTATATCAGCAGATATTTTCGATGTTATGAATGGTATTGTAGAAGAGTTTTCACCAAAAAAGTACAGACGAAAGCTTGAAAAAATCACAGCAAAAAGATGGCTAAAAGGGCAGTATTAAAATTTGCACCTAACAGGGGAATTAACAAGACACGCATACTAAATTTTGCACTTTTCGAAGTTAGAGGCTAGCCTTTATTTAGTGCAAAAAACAAGCAGGGTGTCTTATGGCAATT
>NZ_JADYXE010000124.1:0-1002 GCF_015864465.1 Pseudoalteromonas sp. SWN29 | reverse complement strand
ATTGCGGTTTCGTTTTCTTCAATTTCTGCAGTGATTTGCCATTCAATACTTTTTACTGCCGCATCTTTTTTAGGTCGTCCTTTACCTTCATAGACTTTATGCTCAATCAATTGCTCAGTCGCTATTTGATGGTGCTTCATCTTTTTCGCTAATTTATCTAATGCGCGTTGCGCATCAGTTTGACAAGCGAAACGTTGAGCTTGTAAATGGAATAGGTCTTTTTTGATGCCTGTGTATGCTCGCTCAACTTGTCGAACAATGCTTTTTTGTGCTCGGCTATTAGCTGCCTTTGAATAAATAATCATCCATCTTTGCTTTATCCCCATATGATCAACCTCTTCAACAACATATTGATAATTATCATCAATATTAATCCATTGGTTGGCTGCTATGGCTGTGCTTATCGAGGATTTTTCAAGCGAAATAGTTGATGGTACTAGCGTGATAAATTGAATTTGGGCTAAAAACTCAGCATTACTTTTATGATAAAGTTTACAGTCAGCCACAAGGTATTTAGGGGCTTTGCTTTTTTTGAACTCGTCAACAAGTGCCTTACTTCGCGCTTTAAAAATAGCGGTGTCTGCGCTGTTACCATCCCAGTTTTTACACGCAAGTGGGATCCCACCATCTTGGCTAACAATGATTTCTTGTACGACTTGCTTTAAATCAGGACGGTGAGCTTTGCTATAACCATGAGTAATTTTAATGACGTTTTCATCGCTGTCTTCATCATCAAAAGCATATTCACCTGTCAGTGAGTGACTCGTTGTATCAAGTGATTCAAAAGTTTTATCAACGTGTTCTATTTCACATGCTTGTCCGGAGACTAATGAAAATAAGCTTTCACAGCCAAACTCGAAGCATTGGTCGAGAGTTCTACCAAGTTTGTGACGATTAAAATGTGATGCTTGAACCCCTTCACGAAATAAATGTTCAAGAGGCAAGTTAGTAAAAAATTGAGGGCTGAGTGATAAAGGTCGATTGGCAAAACCGAGTCCATTC
>NZ_JADYXE010000123.1:0-1009 GCF_015864465.1 Pseudoalteromonas sp. SWN29 | reverse complement strand
TAACGCCGTGCGCGACTTAAACAGATATCACATGCTCAAGTTGTAGCGGCTTATTATTTAGCTTAACGTTAGCAAGCATACCTAACCCATGAGCTAGCATTTTCCGACTGAATCGGCCTATCAACGTCCAACTTTTTCTAGCCCACACTTTATTCATATTAAATTGTCCCGTTAATTGACCTATAACAGTTTCAACTAACCGGCGCGTTTTATTGAGAAAAGTGCGTTTTTCTTTCGGTAACAGATCTGTCATATTATGCCGAACAGGTGTTTCCAATGTAATGTCTTGTTCATCGCGTAGCTCTTTTTTTAACGACGCTGATAAATACCCTTTATCACCTAACAATAGCGTTGAATGTATGCCTTTGGTTAATGCCCAAACTGCCTCTCTTTCGCTACCCGCTGCTTCTGTAAAGGTGAAGCTAGCTATGTTTCCTTGACTATCAACAAGTAAGTGTCCTTTGAAACCGTAATAGGTTTCTGACTTACTCGCGCAATATCCATAGCCAGCTTCACCTTTAAAGTTCTGACTCTTCTTTGCTCGTTTGAAATGCGCCGTCGTTATTGGGAAACCATCGACAATATGACAAACAGAATTTTCCTTATATCGGCTACTCAAGCGAACTTGAAGTAGCTGCTTTACATGCCATAAATTAGCGGCTTGCTTAGCAAAGCTTGACCGTGAAGAAAGTTTAGGAAACCATGATTGCCAATGAGTTTTAAAGTATTTCCATATTCCTTTATCGGTATCGAATGAAATAAACTCACCAACAATCTCCATGGTGATAACCTCAATATCGCTTAAAGCGGGTTCGAACCCGCGCTTTCTAATGCTATTTTCACCCAAGATTTCAATGTGATTTTCATCTACCCAACAATAAACCCAGATGATAAACTCTTCTAATGGCATGTTCTAAATCGCTTTATAATGTTTTTTGACGATTACTATATAAAGTTAGAACATGCCTTTTTCAACCTTGATAACAAAATTTTAAGTCGCGCACGGCGT
>NZ_JADYXE010000014.1:0-82322 GCF_015864465.1 Pseudoalteromonas sp. SWN29 | reverse complement strand
ATATATCTGTATCAAGTAACCAATGACTAAGCATAAAAATACCCTCATAATCAAAAGATGATAAGGGTATTGTGAAGAAACCAAAATATCGGTCAACCGATCAAAAATACCTTAACTGATCGGTGTTAGCCCATTGTGTAGGTTTTTTGTTATAGCACATCAAGTTAACGTATTCTCGTTCTACTCCCTGCTCTCTTTTAAAGTTTTCGAATCGAAAATGATCTTCTTTAATATCAGTTTTGATTGGTAAGTTTGAACAACCTAATACAGTCACACTTAGAGTAAAAGCGGTAAGTAAATTTTTCATTTCTCTTTCCTTTTAAAAATTAATATTGCACAAGATAATTTATAACTAAAGCTAATATAAAAGCATTTCACATTTTCCTATATTAGCAACAAAACTAAATATGTCTAATATTCAATCATTAATTAGATAAAAACTATTTTAATAATTTATAAAGAATTTTTTATTTTAATTAATCTTTGTAAATATGTGTGTATTAAACCCACCAGCTAAGTTAACTGCTCAAGTTCTGTAATAAGCGCTAGAGCTTGCGTATTTGTTGAGCCGCACACATCAAACGTGGCGCTAAAATCGCTACACACTTTAGGCCGACTTGAATCACCAAATAACTTACATAAATTACGCTCATCCAGCTGAATACAGCGATCTCCGGCTTTTTTACCGTTTGGCATCCCTGGTATTGGAGAGCTAATACTTGGCGCAATACAGCATGCACCGCAGCCTAATCTACACGTTATTGATTCGGTTTTCATAATATCCTCTGTATAAAAAACACTTACTTTTATTCCTTTTTAGGAACGTAATTAGCCCACACGCTAAGTTGCAATACACATATGTAATGCTTTGTTACATCTTAAAACGCCTTGTAAACACTTTATTGCGTATTATTGCTCTGTCACCACCAATTATGAAGGAATGCCTTGTGGCTACTACAAAACAAATAATACTCCCAATTGCAGTTTTAGCAGGCGGTATTGCTTTAGCTTTCGCCTTTATGGCCATGAAAAAGCCACCGGAAGAAAAGCCTGAGCAAGACATTCGACCTTTAGTTGCGACCCAAAGCATACTCTTAGATTCTATAACGCTCGATGTTAAATCGTACGGCATAGTAAAACCAAAAGATCGTACCGAATTAATAGCACAAGTAAGTGGGCAAGTTATTTTGGTGTCAGATCAATTTGTTGAAGGAGCGTTTGTAAAGCAAGGCGATATTTTAGCACGAATTGATGCAAATGATTACGAGGCAGACTTTATTGAAGCGCAAGCAGGTTTAGCACAAGCAAGCTCAGCACTTGAAATAGAACGCGCACAAGCACATGTAGCAAGAGCTGAATGGGAGCGTATTAAATCTGACTCAAGCGACGCTATTGCATCAGAGCTTTATTTACGCAAACCACAATTGGCCGAAAAGCTCGCGCGTTACCGCTCTGCTCAAGCAAGTGTTAAACGTGCTAGCCGTAATCTTGAACGTACTTATATTAAAGCACCATATGATGCCATTATTAATGAGCGCACAATTAGCTTAGGCTCAGTAGTAAACCCTGGTAGCAGCTTTGGTGCATTAAGTGCAACCTCAGTTGCAGAGGTCCGTTTACCAGTTGCCGACCAAGAACTACAATATTTAAAAAACGGCGGTGTAGGCTCAAACGTTACATTTAACGCAGAATATGCGGGTAAGCAAACAATGTGGCAAGCAAAAGTAATTCGCACCGAAGGTGTGGTTGATCAAACAAGCCGCATGAGCTATTTGGTAGCACAACTTGCAACACCTTATGGCGATAAAACACGCCCACTTCGTTTTGGGTCATACATTAACGCTACAATTGAAGGTCGCCCGCTTGATAACGCGATTATTGTTGCGCATCATTTAGTTAAAGATAATAAAATTGTGATTTTAAATGACGATCTAACCTTATCATTTAAAACGCTAAATATTATACGCGAACAAAACGGTATGATTATAGCCAGCCAAGGCTTAAAAAACGGCGAGCAAATTGTTACCTCAGCGCTTGAGTATCCAACTGAAGGCATGGCAGTAAAAGTTGAGGATATTTCGCCTAATAAAACTGACATTACTCAACTTGCGCTGAAAGAGGAATAGCCATGAACACTCGTGAAACAGGGTTAATAGCATGGTTTGCCCGCAATCCCGTTGCTGCCAACCTGCTAATGATATTTATATTAGTGGGCGGTCTTTTAATGGCGATGACTATTCGCAAACAAATGTTCCCACAATTTGAAAGCAACTGGATAAGCGTACAAGCAGTTTATCCTGGGGCTGCCCCGCAAGAAGTTGAAGAAGGAATAACGATTAAAGTTGAAGAAAACCTTGAAGGTCTTGAAGGCATTAAACGCCTAATTACCTACTCTAATCGTGGTTTTTCTCAAGCGTGGATTGAAATAGAAGAGCAATACAATCCACAAGAAGTACTTGATGAAATTAAAGTACAAGTTGATTCAATAAATACCTTTCCTGCTGGAATGGAACGCCCTGTTGTTCGCCGTGATAAGTTTGAGCAAGAGGTAATGATACTCGCGCTTTATGGCGACATGAGTAACTACCAGTTAAAAGAGCTTGGCAACGATATAAAAGATGAGTTACAAGCGCTGCCTCACGTTAACCTGGTTAATTTTAACGGCGGTTTAGAGTACGAAATTGGTATAGAAGTAAGCCCCGATAAACTGCGCGAATATGGCTTAACATTTAGAGATATTGCAGGCGCTGTGCAAAGCTTTTCGGCAAATATGTCGGCGGGGCAAATACGCTCTGAAAACGGTTATATTTCGATGCGTGTAGAAAAACAAGCCTACCGTGGCTTTGAATTTGAAAGGCTCCCACTTATTACCCTTGCTGATGGCGCACAAATTTACTTAGGCGATGTAGCAACCATTAACGATGGCTTTGAAGAAGGCTTACAGTATTCAAAATACAATGGTAAAAATTCACTCTCGTTTGAAGTAAACGCATCAAAAGATCAAGACATTACCGATGTAGCAAAAGTCCTAAAAAGCTACATGGCCACTAAAGAGCCACTTTTACCTGCAGGCGTTAAGCTCTCCCCTATTGTTGATTTAACCTACTACCTTGAAGGTCGACTCGATATGATGGTCGATAACATGATTTGGGGTGGCTTGTTAGTAATGATAGTACTGGCACTATTTTTACCACTACGCTTGGCATTTTGGGTAATGATGGGCTTACCGGTGTCTTTTCTGGGCGCCTTTTTGTTTATGCCTATTGGCTTTTTAGATGTAACAATTAACCTAGCCTCGCTATTTGCCTTTATACTCGTACTCGGAATTGTTGTTGATGACGCCATTGTTGTAGGCGAATCAGCCAGCGCCGAAATTGAAAAGTACGGCCACACTCTTGATAATGTTGTACGTGGTGTAAAACGTGTTGCGATGCCAGCAACCTTTGGTGTACTAACGACCATTGCGGCATTTTTACCACAAACAATGGCAACAGGCCCTGGCGCTGCTTTTTCTAAGGCAATTGGTGGCGTTATTATTTTATGTTTGATTTTTTCACTCATTGAATCAAAGCTTATTTTACCTGCGCACATTGCAGCAATGAACCCACGTAAACCAAATCCTAAAAATCTATTACACCGCTTACGTATGGTGATTGATAGTGGCTTAAAAGGCTTTGTGAACAACTACTA
The DNA here is from genome assembly GCF_015864465.1 of Pseudoalteromonas sp. SWN29. Classification (NCBI taxonomy): domain Bacteria; kingdom Pseudomonadati; phylum Pseudomonadota; class Gammaproteobacteria; order Alteromonadales; family Pseudoalteromonadaceae; genus Pseudoalteromonas; species Pseudoalteromonas sp. SWN29. The sequence goes on along the minus strand of NZ_JADYXE010000014.1, from coordinate 78,632 downwards.
CCTTCCTTTTGTTGGCCGCTGTATTCATTATCGCTATACCGTAATTGTTGGCTTTATGTGTTTGCTTATTGTAAGCGCCGGTATGTTTGCAGGTGGTTTAGTTAAATTTGTACCAAACCCTAAAATACCGCACGACTTTCCGCGTATTGATATAGAAATGAACCTTGCTTCATCTGAGCAAGCAACGCTTGAAACCGCACGTAAAATAGAAGGCGTTTTGTTAAAGGTCGATCAACAATTACAAGAGCAATACGGTAAACCGATGATCCGCGATTTATCGGTAAGTCTGCGCGGCAGAACGCAAGCAAATATCATGGCCATTTTGGTAGAGCCTGATTTACGCCCTATCGATACCTTTGCCCTAAGTGCATTATGGCGCGAACAAATGCCCGCTTTACCTGGCGTTAAGACCATGACCATTCAAGACAGTATAATGAATGGTGGCCGAGATGATGGCGACGTTAGCTTTAAACTTGAAGGCAAAAATGCTGACGTACTAAAAGAAGTAGCGGGTAAATTAAAAGCTAAATTACAAACAATGGAAGGTGTTGGCGACGTAAACGACTCAATGCAAAGCGCCACCGACGAAGTACAACTTGATTTAAAACCACTGGCTTACAGCATGGGATTAACGCTTGCTGATGTAGCATCGCAAGTAAGCTTTAGTTACTACGGCTTAGAAGCGCAACGAATATTGCGTGAAGGCGAAGAAATTAAAGTCATGATCCGCTATCCAGAAGACGAACGTAACTCAATAAGTGACATAGCAAGTGTGCGTATTATTACGCCTACTGGCGCTGAAGTACCACTGAGTGAAGTAGCCGAAGTTAAACTAGTTGACGGTGTAAACCGTATTCGCCGCGAAAACTCTAAACGTACTGTAAACGTATGGGCTGCGGTAAATACCGACCAAGCCGAACCCTTTGCGATTGCAGAAGAAATTCGTGATGAATACTTACCAACATTACTTAAAAGCTACCCTGGGGTTACAAGTGATGTAGCTGGGCGCATTCAAGAAGAGATGGATAGCGCTTCAGAGCAGCTTCGTGATTTTGGTATATCAATGATGATTATATTTGCGTTATTAGCGATTCCACTTCGTTCTTACTCGCAGCCACTTATTATTATGTCGGTTATTCCGTTTGGTGTAGTTGGCGCGATGTTTGGGCATATGATTTTAGGTATGACCATGAGTAGCTTATCGATGTTTGGCATAATTGCTGTAGCGGGTGTGGTTGTAAATGACTCCCTCGTTATGGTTGATTTTGTAAACAAAGCCCGCGCCGAAGGTGTCGCAACTAAAGACGCTGTAATGCAAGCCGGTGCACGTCGCTTTAGAGCGATACTACTCACCTCAATCACAACCTTTATTGGTGTAATGCCAATTATTTTTGAAACGAGTTTACAAGCTAAAATAGTTATCCCAATGGCTGTATCACTTGCCTTTGGTGTGTTATTTGCTACCGTAATTACACTAATACTTATACCGTGCCAGTACGTTGCACTAGAAGATGCTAAGCGATTAGTACGTAAAATGCGTGGCAAGCCGCCACTTGTAGATGCCCAACCAGCGCCTACTAATAGCTAAATTAAGTAATATCCCAACCAAAAAAGCTCGGCATACTCTATGCCGAGCTTTTTATTTTAAGCTTAAAAATGATATTCGACTATTTACTAATATTACTTCTACTACTCATTTTTTAACACATAGACTCCATCAACAGTCCTAATAATTGAGAGAAAAATTGCTCGTTTTTTATTCCGAATACGTTATGGTATTTAAATAATAAATAAACATAATAAAATTAAGGAACAGCCATGAATACCCCGCAATCAGATCACATCCCTCAAGAAGCCTTTGATTGGTATGACGAATACGCACACGGTTTAATGGACCGCCGTACGTTTATGAAAAAACTCGGTGGTTTAGCTGCACTTGGTTTCTCAATGGCTGTACTTACATCAGCGCTATTACCTAATTACGCGCTTGCTGAGCAAGTCTCGTTTAATGATGACGATATTACGGCAACGTACGAAGAATTCGATTCGCCAGACGGGCACGGTAAAGGCAAAGGTTACTTAGCAACCCCTAAAAACGTAGAAGGTAAGCTCCCTGTTGTGCTTGTGATACACGAAAATCGTGGTTTAAACCCATACGTAAAAGACGTAGCAAGGCGCTTAGCTAAAGTGGGCTTTATTGCATTTGCACCGGATGCACTATTTCCATTGGGTGGCTATCCTGGTAACGACGATGAAGGACGCGCTATGCAAAAAACCATGGATCGCGCTAAAATTCAAAACGATTTTGTAGCCGCTGCACACTATTTAAAATCGCATGCTAACAGTAATGGTAAATTAGGCGCTGTCGGTTTTTGTTTTGGTGGTTATATTGTAAATTACTTAGCCGCTGTAGATAGCAACTTACTCAGCGCCGGCGTGCCTTTTTACGGCACTCCTGCAAGTGAGAGTTTACGTAAAAATATTAAAGCGCCGTTAATGATTCAATTAGGCGAGCTGGATAAACGTGTAAACGCGTCGTGGCCTGAATATGAGCAAGATTTAAAAGCCAATAACGTTGAATACACTATGCATATGTATAAAGGGGCCAATCATGGTTTTCATAACGACTCTACAGGTCGATATGATAAAGACAATGCTGAGCTTGCATGGCAGCGTACTATTGAGTTTTTTAATAAAAAACTAAGTTAACGAATAAACAATAATGCCACCTGCTCAAAGTAGGTGGCATTATTAAAAAGTGCTTAGTTATTTTTGCTTTACGCTTTTTTGCTACGAATAACTAATAACGATAATAAAATGAGTAAATAAACACTTACAGAGCCACCGCTGCTAGAGCCATCTTTATTTTCGACTTTCGCTATTTTCTCTTCTTTAACACGTGTTTTAAAGCTTGCTAGCTCTGCACCTAAATTAGCGGTCATATCTGTAACAGCGAGATCGAACCCTTCTGCCGACTTTTCAGATAACGTTTCATCAATACCTATTGCGGTTGTTCTTTTTTCAAGCTTGCTTATACCAGGCGCTCTAAACAGCATTTTTCTACTTTTAATGTCAAAAACGGCCGTATCAACAAAGGTTTGAATTGTATTTTCATTCCCCGGAATAACGTACATACCCACTATCGTCCAATAAAGTAAGGCGGCATTATTTTCATAAGATTGCGTAACTTGATCATATGAAACCAGTGCCATTACATCTACATCGTAAAGTCGTCCAACTTGCTCGAGTGTTGCAAAACCTTCACCACCCTTTAAATAGGTGCTTGGTATAACTTCAATGCGGTCAATATAATCATATTGTAAAAATGACTTTTTTACTTTTTCGAGCAATTCGACTTGGTTTTGACTCTCTAAGCCGTCTGGTTGCCAGTTTTTAGACGGTACAAATGCAATTCCAACGGTAACAGGAAGTTTTAAAACGGGTATTTCAGGTTTATAGGTAGCACGGCTTTGTTGATCAGGATATAAGAAATCCATTAAGCTACTAGATTGTGTATTTTTGCCTGTATTGGTACTTACAAGCGAGCTGCATGAAGTAAGTAAAGCCACCATTATAATGACTATATATTTATTAAATTTCATATTTATTCCTTTTTATTTTTAATTTAATTCAGTTACACGCCAAAGCATATCTAAGGCCTCGGGAAGTAAATAATCTTTCCTTAATTAGCTCAGTACGCTTTTATCAATAATGCCTTTATTTACCAGCTGCTCTAAAATAACTTGAGATTTTGCTCTGCATGCATCACGTAGTAAACGCACCGCAGGAGTTATTGACTGCCTACTTGGGCAAATAAGCCATAACTCGCCGCTAATATGTTGATAATCTGGCATAACATTAACTACCCTATTATTGAGTAAGTCGTCTGCTATATCGAGTGCTGACTTTACCGCTAAGCCTTTACCCGCAACACACCATCGCCTCACTAAGTCACCATCGTTAGACGCGCGCCGACCATCCATTTTAACTTTATATTTTGTCTCGCCATCGGTGAATTCCCACGTGTTATTTATAATATCTTGCAGTTGATAAAATAAGCCTTGGTGATTAGCTAAGTCGTCTGGATGTTCAGGAGAGCCATTTTGTAATAAATATTCGTCAGTTGCACATAATAAGCGCGGTACGTTGCAAATTTTAAACCCGTAAACGCTAGCGTCACTTGGCGAGCCATAACGAAGTGCTATATCAACTGAATCACGATAAAAATCAATATTACTGTCACTTATATGCGCTCGGAGGCTTAACTTAGGATAATTATCCATCAGCTCATCAATCCATGGGATCACCAAGTTACGCCCTAAGTCAGATGAAAGAGCAACACGTAATTCGCCTTCAATTTCGTCATGCTCACCTTTGAGGTTATGCTTTGCTTGCTCAAGTATTGCTAAAGCTTGTTCGCACTGAGGTATATAGCGCTCCCCAGCGGCTGATAACCTTAAATGGCGTGTAGTACGTACAAACAGTTCACTGCCCAGTGCTAATTCAACACGCTTAATTACCGCGCTCGCAGTTGCTGTGCGCATATCTAATTTAGCAGCTGCAAGCGTAATACTTCTAAACTCAGCTACTTTTAGAATAAGTTTTAAATCTTCTATGTTCATATTATCTATATATATTTGATAATGTTTCAATGATTATGATGTTTATTAAATGCAAAGCAAGCGCTATTATCAAATCCGTAAAATATTCTTATTTAAAACTGATTGGTCACTATTGAATTATTTAAATTCAAACCAATTAATAACAACTCGCTCAATTTATTTATTTGGAAAAATAATGACTCACCCAATTATTAGTGATTTAGAAAAACGCTACACAACTAAACGTTACACAACCAAGCGTATTCCTCAAGATGACCTAGACGTAGTATATGAAGCTATGCGTCTTTCTCCTTCATCAATTAACTCGCAGCCTTGGAAGTTTGTTGTAATTGAATCTGATGAAGCAAAAGAACGTATGCATACTACCTTTGCTAATAAGTTTCAATTTAATCAGCCTCATATTAAAACAGCGTCGCACGTTATTTTATTTGCTTACAACCCTAAATATACACGTGACGATTACGCACAAGTAATTGATGCAGACATTAAAAACGGTCGTACTAAAGCAGAAAACCGCGAACAATCATTTGGTGCTTTCGCGTTTGTTGATATGAATACTGATGAGCAAGGCAATAACGCAACGTGGACTAAAGCGCAAACTTACATAGCGCTTGGTAACACAATGCATGCAGCGGCACGCTTAGGTGTTGATTCAACCCCAATGGAAGGCGTAGATGCTGAGTTGATTGGCGAAGTTTTTGAAAAAGAGCTAGATGGTTACATTTGTGATGTAGCTTTAGTACTTGGCTACCATGATGACGCAGAAGATTATAATGCTAAATTACCTAAATCGCGTTTAGCTAAAGAGCAAATAATTCAAGTTTTATAAGTTATATTTTTATTACATTAAAAAACCACTTATTTGCATTCAAATAAGTGGTTTTTTGCTTTTAAAGCGGCTTAACTCACTTTAAGCTGCGCAGCTTGAATGTATTGCACGAGATCTTCAATAGAAACCACGGTCATATTATGCTTATTAGCATAATCACTCACTTCAGGTAAACGTGCCATTGAACCATCGGGATTAGTAAGTTCGCAAATTACACCAAATGGTTTTAAGCCGGCAAGTTGCATTAAATCAACCGATGCTTCAGTGTGCCCACGGCGAACTAGCACACCACCCGTTTGTGCTTTTAAACCAAATACATGGCCAGGGCGTGATAAATCACTTGGTTTTGCATTATCGGCTGTAGCAGCTTTAATAGTAGTCACTCTATCAACGGCAGATACGCCGGTTGTAACACCGTGCTTAGCTTCAATAGTGACAGTATAAGCGGTGTTATTTTGACTGGTGTTATTGGTTACCATTTGCGGTAGGTCGAGCTGTTTAATACGCTCCTCTCCCATGCATAGGCATACAATACCACTGCCTTCGCGGATCATTTCGGCCATTTGTGGGGCCGTTAAATGCTCAGCTGAAAAAACAAAGTCGCCTTCGTTTTCGCGGTTTTCGTCATCAACAACAAGTACGCCTTGCCCTTGCTGTAATGCAGCAATTGCGCTTTGTACACGGATATGGCTTTCGCCGAATTGAGTAAGTAGAGACTGAATCATCATTATATTCCAAATAAAAAATAATAGATTCAGGACACAGAAAGGCATGGCAAAGCCATACAAATAAAATCGTATGGATTAAACCAAAACAGCATTAAAAATGCTCACCAAAAAGCTACGTTTTGGTGTACATAAATAAGCTATATTCTCTTTCATCCGGACTCTAACCGTCGGCTCTGGCATCTCACCAGATCTGCTTGACCTTTACTTAACCTAATTCACTATAAAAATAAGTTAAATAAAGCGCTCGCGGGCTCATTTAAGTTACAAATAACATTAAACATACCGCCGGTGGGGAATTTCACCCCGCCCTGAGAATTAACAGTAAGTGTTAGCACTTACTGCAAGCATATTATACGCCTGTATTTACTTGTTTTTCAAAACTAAATGCCATAAATACTACGAAAGTTGAATGTTTACCGATGCACTGTTTACTATACCTTCATTTATATCAGCAATAAGCGAACACATAGCACCGTTAACTAAATTTAAGTTAGGTTGAACGTGGCCTATGTCAGCATCAAAAATAACGGGAAATAAACACCCACCTAATGCAACATCAAGTGCATGACGATAGTCAAAGGCATCATAATGACTTTGTGTAATTTCACTTCGCCCTAAAACCAAGCCATTGATGTCGTCAAATATGCCCGCTAGTTTTAATGACAGTAAAAATCGTGCAACCGTGGTAGGTGTAAGCTCTGAGTTTTCTAGGTATAAAATAAGCCCTTCGGGTGCACTATCCTTTTTAAATTCATGTAGTGCCAAAAATGGTGAGTCGAGCAATAAGCCGACTGTATCTAAACATCCACCAAATAAGCGGCCTGACATTTCTATGGTGCGTTTATCTGTATAGTTTAAACATTGCCATTTTGTGGGCTCACTAGGGCTTAGTAATTCATTCGGGTTTTGTGCGTAATTAGGCTTGTTTTTTTGATATAAAGAAGAAGGCCCTTGCTCAAATTTACTACCGGCTTCGTAAGTAAGGGTTTCGAATATTTGTAGGCTATACGCGTTTTTTTCATCTGGATGGAGCTGCATAAGATTAGCGCTGTGAAGTGTTGCCCATTGGCACTTAGCGGTGAGTGCACATGCAATAGTACTTACATCAGAAAACCCAACTAGCCATTTAGGTTTGGCTTGTTTAATCGCGTTAAAATCAAGTAGTGGCAATACCTCCATTGCCAGCTCACCACCCATTGGCGGCATAATGGCATCTATTTCATCATCTAGTAATAAACCCATTAGTTGCTCGGCATGGGCTTTAGCATTAAGCTCATTACGTGGTCTGTTTTGGCGTAAAAACTCCCCCTCTACAACCTCATAGCCACGGTGCTTTAATCCATCTATCACAATATCTAATCGCCCGTGGTATTTTTCTTTTAGGCCTGATGACAGCGAGCAAATTGCAATTTTAGAGCCTACTTTTAAAGGCGCTGGGTAAAGAATATTAGCCATGAGTGTTCCTTTTTAATAATACCAACCTGCATAAATCTTTGATCAATTTAACGAATTAAATTGCACTATAACGTCGTTAAAAGTTTTTTATTTAGAACAACTAGATATAAAAACTTTTGCCTAGTTCTAGCGTAATTTTCTTAACGTTAAATAGACCCCATATATAAGCAGATTGGTATAAAGTGATTATGTACCTATATCATCATGCTTACTCTTTATGCAATATGAACACCCTTATTAGTATAGTGATTTATTTCAGGCATAAAAAAACCGATGTAATTACATCGGTTTTTATTTAAAACGTTAAAGTGAGTTATACGTTAAAGATACTCAACTTCAATGATTTCGAACTCAACAATACCTTTTGGCGTTTGAATAGACACTGCATCATCCATTTGTTTACCAATTAATCCACGTGCAATCGGTGAGTTAACAGATATTAAGTTGTTTTTAATACTTGCTTCATCATCGCCCACAATACGGTATTTTACTTCAGCATCGGTTTCTACATTTACAATAGTTACCGTAGTGCCAAAAATAACTTTACCGGTATTTGGCATTTTAGTTACGTCGATAATTTGAACATTTGAAAGTTTAGCTTCAATTTCTTGAATTCGACCTTCACAAAAACCCTGTTGCTCACGCGCAGCGTGGTACTCAGCGTTTTCTTTTAAGTCACCGTGTTCACGTGCAACCGCAATATCACTTACGATTTTAGGACGGGTAACTGTTTTTAATTCGTTAAGCTCTTTACGCAGTAAATCTGCGCCACGAACTGTCATCGGAATTGATTGCATACTTTTCTCACTTAACACCAAGGCCCTAGTGGCCTTGGCACATTTCCTTAGTTCAATCGCAGGTGTAGCTCTTGAACTGACGTCACTTTACTGCGGTCATCTGCTTTGTTAGCAGTACAGTTAGCGAATGCCGCGTTCAAGGTTGTCGTATAGTTGGTTTTATTTTGCAACGCACCACGACGTAACACCTTCGAATCTTCGATCGCTTGGCGACCTTCGGTGGTATTAACAATATAGCTGTACTCTTTATTCTTAATATAATCAAGAATATGCGGGCGGCCTTCATATACTTTGTTTACACGTCGTACTTCAATGCCAGCTTCTTCAAGAGCTTGTGCCGTGCCACCAGTTGCGTCAAGTTCAAAACCTAAGTCGGTCATGATTTTGGCTAATTCAACAATACGTGGCTTATCGCTATTACGAACAGATAATAACGCGCGACCACCGCGTGGTAAAGTATTGCTTGCACCTAATTGTGCTTTTGCGAATGCTTCGGCGAAAGTATCGCCAACACCCATCACTTCACCTGTTGAACGCATCTCAGGACCACGGATTGGATCCACACCTTGAAACTTAGCAAACGGCAGTACAACTTCTTTAACGCTGTAGTAAGGAGGAATCACTTCTTTAGTAATACCTTGGCTTGCTAAAGACTGACCAGCCATACAACGTGCAGCTACTTTTGCAAGCGCTACACCGGTTGCTTTAGATACAAACGGTACAGTACGTGCAGCACGAGGGTTGACTTCGATTAAGTACACTTTGTCTTCTTTTACTGCAAACTGTGTATTCATCAAGCCAACAACACCAAGTTCAAGCGCCATGTCGGTTACTTGCTTGCGCATTACGTCTTGCACTTCTTGTGATAAAGAATGTGCTGGTAATGAACAGGCTGAGTCACCCGAGTGAACACCCGCTTGCTCAATGTGCTCCATGATACCGCCGATGATTACTTGCTCGCCGTCACAAATTGCGTCAACGTCAACTTCAATCGCGTTATCTAAGAAACGGTCCAGTAATACAGGTGCTTCGTTTGATGCTTGTACAGCTTCGGTCATGTAGCGACGTAAATCATCTTCGTCGTATACAATTTCCATTGCACGACCACCTAGTACGTACGACGGGCGAACAACGAGTGGGAAGCCAATTTCAACTGACTTAAGTAAGGCTTCTTCAGTTGAAGTTACTGTTGCGTTTTCTGGCTGAAGTAAGTTTAAACGCTCAACAAGTTGTTGGAAACGTTCGCGGTCTTCTGCACGGTCAATCGCATCTGGTGAAGTACCAATGACTGGCACACCATTAGCTTCAAGCTCACGCGCTAGCTTAAGTGGTGTTTGACCACCGTATTGTACGATAACGCCTTTTGGCTTTTCAACACGTACGATTTCGAGTACGTCTTCAAGCGTAATTGGTTCAAAGTATAAACGATCCGAAGTATCGTAATCGGTAGATACCGTTTCAGGGTTACAGTTAACCATAATAGTTTCGTAACCGTCTTCGCGAAGCGCAAGTGAGGCATGTACACAACAGTAATCAAACTCAATACCTTGACCGATACGGTTTGGACCACCACCAATAACCATGATTTTATCACGATCAGTTGGGTTAGCTTCACACTCTTCATCGTAAGTTGAGTACATGTAAGCTGTGTCTGAGCTAAATTCTGCAGCACACGTATCAACACGTTTGTATACTGGCACTATGTTTAATAAATGACGCTTTTTACGAATTTCAGCTTCAGATACACCTGCAATTTCTGCTATACGCGGATCTGCAAAGCCTTTGCGTTTAAGTTTACGTAGGAAGTCAGCATTTAAACCCGCCATGCCTACTTTCGCTATTTTTGCTTCGTCTTTTAAAATGTCTTCTATTTGAACTAAGAACCAACGGTTTACTTTAGTCAGCTCGTAAACATCATCAACGCTCATGCCATGGCGCATTGCATCGGCAATGTACCAAATACGCTCAGCGCCTGGCTCGCGTAGTTCGCGGATGATTTTTTCTTTTGCTTTAGGGTCATCAAGTGCCACTATTGGGTTAAAACCTGTAGCGCCTACTTCAAGACCGCGTAATGCTTTGTGTAGTGACTCTTGTTGGTTACGACCAATTGCCATTACTTCGCCAACTGATTTCATTTGCGTAGTTAAACGGTCGTTTGCACCGGCAAATTTTTCGAAGTTAAAGCGAGGAATTTTTGTAACAACGTAATCGATTGAAGGCTCAAAAGACGCAGGTGTTTTGCCACCAGTAATGTCGTTTTGAAGTTCATCAAGCGTATAACCTACTGCTAGTTTTGCTGCAATTTTAGCAATTGGGAAACCCGTTGCTTTTGATGCTAATGCAGATGAACGTGATACACGTGGGTTCATCTCAATGATAACCATACGGCCATCTTCTGAATTAATACCAAACTGTACGTTCGAACCGCCGGTTTCTACACCAATTTCACGTAATACTGCCATAGAGGCGTTACGCATAATTTGGTATTCTTTGTCGGTTAGTGTTTGCGCTGGTGCAACGGTGATTGAATCGCCAGTGTGAACACCCATCGGGTCAAAGTTTTCAATGGTACAAACAATAATACAGTTGTCGTTTTTATCACGTACAACTTCTGTTTCGTACTCTTTCCAACCAATTAGTGATTCATCAATCAATAATTCGCTAGTAGGCGATAAATCTAAGCCACGTTCACAAATTTCTTCAAACTCTTCTAAGTTATACGCCACACCGCCGCCGGTGCCGCCCATAGTAAAAGAAGGCCTGATAATACATGGCAAACCAATGCGCGTTATGATGTCTTTGGCTTCATCCATAGAGTGAGCAATCTCAGCACGTGGACATTCAAGACCAATATTTTTCATTGCTACGTCAAAGCGTTCGCGGTTTTCTGCTTTGTCGATTGCATCAGCCGTTGCACCAATAAGTTCAACGCCGTGCTTAGCCAATACACCGTGCTTGTCTAGTTCAAGTGCACAGTTTAATGCTGTTTGACCACCCATTGTAGGCAGTATTGCATCAGGCTTTTCTTTTTCAATGATTTTTTCTACCACTTCCCAATGAATGGGTTCGATGTATGTTGCATCGGCCATATCAGGGTCTGTCATGATAGTTGCAGGGTTTGAGTTAACTAATATAACTCTGTAGCCTTCTTCTCTAAGTGCTTTACACGCTTGAGCACCAGAGTAGTCAAATTCACACGCTTGACCAATTACAATTGGGCCTGCGCCTAAGATAAGAATGCTTTTTATGTCGGTACGTTTTGGCATTATTACTCCAGTTAAATTAGTGTTTACGCGCTTGCATCAAATCGATGAAGTGGTCAAATAATGGTGCTGCATCGTGTGGACCTGGGCTTGCTTCAGGGTGACCCTGGAAGCTAAACGCAGGTTTATCTGTACGATGAATACCTTGAAGCGTTCCGTCAAATAACGATTTGTGCGTGGCACGAAGCGTACTTGGCAGGCTTGACTCTTGAGCTGCAAAACCATGGTTTTGAGCCGTGATCATAACTACATCGCGGTCTAGGTCTTTAACTGGGTGGTTAGCGCCGTGGTGGCCAAATTTCATTTTTTCTGTTTTAGCACCTGAGGCAAGGGCTAATAACTGATGACCTAAACAGATACCAAAAATTGGTGTGTCGGTTTCTAAAAAGGTTTTAATTGCATCAATAGCGTAAGTACATGGCTCAGGATCGCCAGGGCCATTAGATAGGAAGATACCATCAGGGTTTAAAGCCAGTACGTCAGCGGCAGAGGTTTGCGCTGGTACTACTGTAAGTTTACAGCCACGGTCTACAAGCATACGCAAAATATTACGCTTTACACCGAAGTCGTAGGCAACAACATGAAACTTTTCATCAGCAGCATCAAGAGTTTTAAATCCTTCGCCTAATGTCCAGCTTGATTCGCGCCACTCAAAATTTTCCTTGGTTGAGACAACTTTTGCTAAATCCATACCTTTTAAGCCTGGGAAGGCTTGCGCGGCTTGTAGCGCTTTATTTTCGTCTAGCTCGTCGCCAGCAATAATACACCCGTTTTGTGCGCCTTTATCACGCAAAATTCGAGTTAACTTTCTGGTGTCGATGTCCGCAATACCTAAAATATTACGTTCTTTTAAGTAATCATCTAACGATTGCTCGTTACGAAAATTACTTGCTAGCAGTGGCAAATCACGGATCACTAGGCCTTTAGCCCAAATTTGATTCGCTTCTTCGTCTTCGCTGTTGGTACCCGTATTACCGATATGTGGGTACGTCAAAGTTACGATTTGTTCCGCGTATGATGGATCAGTCAAAATTTCTTGATAACCAGTCATAGATGTATTGAATACTACTTCACCGACTGACATGCCGTCAGCGCCGATTGCAGTACCGCGAAACACTGTGCCGTCTTCTAGGACTAACAGAGCGGATTTAGTCAAGTTAAACCTCCTAACAGTAAAAAACGGGAGTAAGCAATTGCTTAACACCCCGCCAATACCCAGAGGGATCGTCAAAACTAGATTTTTGTGAGCTTAAATAGTTTTACGCAGTCTTAAATGATGCCGATATAAAACACTAAACCTTCAATCATTTTTTCTTGCCTAAAACTATTTTTATTCCCACTGAAACCCAGGATTTACTAGCCATTTGGGTATAATTGGAAACACGCATTTAGTAATTTTTGGCAAATTGGCTGCATATTACATGAAGTTGCTATTTAGGTCTAACACTTTTTAGTAAATTGTTACAAACAAGTCACTGTAGGTGAAATTAGACCCAAACAGTTAAAAAAGTAACTAAACTACTTAAGATCTAGCACATCTTGCATATCATAAAGTCCTGCAGGTTTGTTTCTCAACCAGCTTGCAGCCCTTACAGCACCTAGAGCGAACGTCATTCTTGAACTTGCTTTGTGGGTTAATTCAAGCCTTTCGCCCATTGTAGCGAAGTATGCAGTGTGTTCACCTACTATATCGCCCCCTCTTAGTACCGAATAACCAATCTCATTTTGCGATTTAGCTGTTTCCACTTGGCTGCGGTTGTATACAGCAACTTCGTCGTGATCCCAGCCTTTAGCTTGTGCAATTGATTCACCAATGGCGAGTGCTGTGCCTGATGGTGCATCTATTTTATGACGATGATGCGCTTCAAATATTTCGATATCTAAGTCGTCACCAAACTTAGTTGCCGCTGTTTGTACTAGGTTTAATAGTACATTTACGCCAACACTGTAGTTTCGGGCAAATACAATTGGAATATGTTTGGCTGCATCGTGTAGTAGCACCATATCCTCGGTTGTTAAACCCGTTGTACCAATAACCATAGGAATTTTTTGTGCTACAGCGGTTTTTAAATGATTTTTCATACCTGCAGGAAGCGTAAAGTCGATTAAAACATCTACATTATCTATTGTGGTTTCTTCGCTAAAGCTAACACTGTTGTCGGCTGCGCTATTTACTTGATTTACATTAATGCCTAATAACGATGAACTACCACGAACGTATGCACCTGTAAGTTGTGTTTGCTCTTTAATTGTCACTGCTTCTAATAGAGCTAAGCCCATTCTGCCATTAGCACCAAAAACGCCTATTCGATTTGTAGTCATTGTTTTTACCTAATTTAATTTAAATCCATTTTTTACTAATCTGAGTATATATCCGAAGCATTGCAAATACGCGCTTGGGCATTTTTATGCAGTTGGACAAATATTAATCGCTGAAAATAGCGTTACTTTGTAGATATTATCTAAAAGTCATGCAATAGTCAGGTGACCTTTTAATTTAATAATAATAACAATACCAGTTTACTTTAGCCATCTATACATTTAAACTTCTCTTTCGCGTCGATTTGGTCTTTGGCTTGCGGGCGCTGCGGTCTTCTTAATTAATAAAATAAGAGTGACTCGCTAAATTCAGCTAAAAGAGGAGTTTTTGGCTGTTGTATTACTAAACTGTTTACGAGGAATATGATGCAGCCATCATTTAATAGAAACAAAGCTATACTTTCTTTACTTCCCCTACTGACCTTTGTAGCACTATTTTTAGGCTCTGGTTTGTACTTGCAATCGCAAGGGGTTGATTACGCTTTTTATCAACTTCCTGCTCCCGTAGCTATACTACCCGCCATTATGCTTGCGTTTATTTTAAACAAGGGCACGGTAAACGAATGTGTTGAGACTTTTATTAAAGGTGCTGGGCACAATAATATTATAACCATGTGTTTAATTTACCTACTTGCAGGTGCGTTTTCAGCCGTGGCTAGTGCAACCGGTGGTGTTGACGCGGTAGTAAATGCAGGTTTATCACTTATTCCTCCCGCTTTGTTGCTCCCAGGATTATTTTTAATTGCTGCTGTTGTATCTACAGCTATGGGAACGTCAATGGGTACTATTGGTGCTATTGGCCCTATTGCTTATGCGGTATCAATTAAAACAGGTATAGATCCAGCATTAATGGCAGGTACGATTGTATCTGGCGCTATGTTTGGCGATAACTTATCAATTATTTCAGACACCACTATTGCAGCCACACGTACACAGGGCTGTGAAATGAAAGATAAGTTTAAAGAAAATCTTAAAATTGCAGTCCCTGCTGCAATACTAACTATTGGCTTGTTGTTTTATTTAACACCCGCAGCGCAAGTTGTTGAAACCAAAGATTACGATATTTGGTTAGTACTTCCGTATGCCTTTATTTTAGTGTTAGCAGTTGCTGGCCTAAACGTATTTGTAGTGTTGTTTAGCGGTATTATTTTTGCTGCATTAATGGGCTTTACAGGAAGCTATGAAGGCGCAAGCTTTGTAAAAGATATTTACAAAGGCTTTACCGATATGCAGGAAATATTTTTACTATCAATGTTTATTGGTGGCTTATCTGAATTCATTCGTATTAATGGTGGCCTTGATTACATTGCTCAAAAAATTCAAGCAATTACTAAAATCATTGCAAAATGGCATCGTAAAGTAGCCGATCAATTAGGTATTGCCGCACTCGTTATGACAAGTAATATGTGTATTGCTAATAACACCGTATCTATTATTGTTGCTGGCCCTATTGCTAAAAAGCTTGCCGACGACGGTGAAATAACCGGTAAACGCTCTGCAAGTTTACTTGATATTTTTGCTTGTGTAACGCAAGGCTCACTGCCTTATGGCGCTCAAGCACTATTGTTAGGTGCAACCTTTAAAATTAGTCCGTGGGAAGTATCAACGTCTTCTTATTACTGCTTTATTTTAGCCTTTACTGCAATTGCTATTATTTGTTTACGTCGTAATAAAGCATAATAAATTGATTTATTGCATGTTGCAGCTTATTAAGTAGGCTGCAACATGTGTTAAATTAGCGATCAACAAATCAATCTCTTCTGCTATAATCTTCGCTTCCGCGTGTCACTAAAATTATAGTTATTAAACAGTTATGAAATTTAAAAAATTACTCCCTTTTATTACCCTTACTTCTCTTGCTTTATCATCATCTGCTTTTGCTGCCAATTGGAGCAGTACAGCAGTACATATAAATAATGGTAGCCAAAAAAATCCATTTTCTAAGCAAGAGTCTGATACTACTGTGTATTCAATCCAACATGCCTCTGGTTATGACTACGGCGATAACTTCTTTTTTATTGATTACAGTAAAGACGATACAACTGATGGCTACCAAGATAGTGACTTTTATGGGGAGTGGTACTCAACCGTTAGCTTGTCTGCCATTACTGGTAAGCAAATTGGCTCTGGCGCATTATTAGATGTTGGCTTAACGGGCGGTATTAACGCTGCTGGTGATGCAAAAGTAATGAAGTATCTACCAGGTGTAAAATTAAGCTGGGATGTACCTGGGTTTAACTTTTTTCAAACTTTAGTAACTGCCTACATTGATGACAGTGAAGGTGTGGCTAAAGGCGGCGCACCTATTGAAACAAATAGCTGGATGCTTGATGTAGCGTTTGAATACCCTTTTACTATTGGCTCGCAAAAGTTTAGCTTTAAAGGCCACGCTGAATACATTGCTGAGCGTGAAGATGAGTTTGGCAACGATGTAGAAGCTTGGATACTCGCACAGCCTATTTTAGTGTGGGATATGGGCCATGCCATGCAAATGAAAGAAAACACACTCCTGTTGGGTATGGAATTACAATACTGGCACAATAAACTAGGTACTGAAGTTACTGAATCGGTTCCGCAAATACATATTGAGTGGACTTTTTAAACACCTCGTATCCATTTTAAATAATGTGAATTTTAAGCGGAGCTATACTTTTAGCTCTGCTTTTTTGGTTAACCTAAAACATTCAATTGAACAGGTTTAAATACTTAGTTATTGTTGTACTTCTTTTTAAGCCAACTTTTAAGCCAAGCGCTCGCCTTTAATAGGAGTTACTGAATGTCGTCGATTAAAGTGATTTGTTTTTCTACTTTATTGTTGCTAACCAATAATGCCTTAGCTGGCACTTCTCAAGATACATCCGCCCTTTCTTATGATGCACTTTTAAGTAATTACCAGTATGATTTTAAAGTAAATTACTTTGCACTTGAGTCGCAAAAACAATCATTAAAAATGGCTTATATTTACTTAAAGCCAACTAAAGCCGATATGCCTGTTGTTACACTTATGCATGGTAAAAACTTTAACGCCGATTACTGGACTACCACTGCGCAATACCTACAATCTTTAGGCTACGGCGTATTAATTCCTGATCAAATTGGTTTTGGTAAATCATCTAAACCAACTAATTACCAGTATTCATTTGCGGCGCTTGCTCACCATACGCACGCATTAATGGACTCGCTTAATATTAAAGAGTCTGTTGTTATTGGGCACTCGATGGGCGGAATGTTAGCAAGTCGCTTTGCGTTAATGTATCCAAATACAACTACAAAGCTAATTTTATTAAACCCTATTGGGCTTGAAAACTACCTACAATATGTTGATTATAAAGATACTAATTTTTTCTATAAAAACGAGCTTTCAAAAACACCGGAAGGCGTAAGAAAATACCAACAAAAAAATTACTACGATGGTAAGTGGAATGCCACATATTCAGCCTTAACTGACTTTATAACAGGGCAAATACAAGGCCCAGATAAAGAAAAAATGGCATGGGTAAATGCTAAAACATACGACATGATTTTCACCCAACCTGTAATAACCGAATTTACAGATTTAACTGTGCCGGTTAAATTAATTATTGGCACACGAGATAGAACCGGTCCTGGTCGTAACTGGAAAAAAGACGGTGTAGATTACGAGCTTGGTAGATATGATAAGTTAGGTAAGCATGCTGCATCACTTATCCCTAACGCTCAACTATTAGAACTGGATAATTTAGGTCATTTGCCGCAAATTGAAGATTTTGATCGTTTTAAAGATGTATTAAAAAAGGCGCTTACAACTAAATAGAGGTGAGTACTGAATATAAAAACCCCTGTAAGTAATTACTCACAGGGGTTTTTATTATAGAAGCTAAATTACAACTTACATTGTGGGTTTTTACCCCGTGCTTTAGCAGTACTTTGCTCACTAAGTGCTTTACTCATTTGTGCTTGTAAGTCTTTAATACGACTGCTTGGCGCTGGGTGAGTTGATAAAAACTCAGGTGTTGTACCACTACCTGCTGCACTCATATTTTGCCAAAGCGTTACCGACTCTTCTGGATTAAAGCCAGCTTCAGCCATTAAATCTAAGCCAATTTCATCAGCTTCTGACTCGTGAGAACGGCTAAATGGTAAAACAACACCGTATTGCGCGCCTAAGCCTAAGCCTTGCATAATTTCGTTGCGATATTGAATATTACCCATTTCAAGTGCTGCACTACCAAGCTGCATGCCTGTATCTAAAATAGAGCTTTGTGAAACTCGCTCATTTGAATGCTCAGCAATTACGTGCCCTACTTCGTGCCCTAACACTGTTGCTAACTGGTCTTGGTTTGTCGCTATCTTTAATAAACCCGTATGAACCCCAATGTAACCACCAGGTAGTGCAAAAGCGTTAGCAGATTCATCTTCAAATACAACCACTTCCCAATTTTGCGACGCGTATTCTTTTGGTAATACAGCCACTACTTTTTCAGCAATGCAATTTACATATGCATTTGTTTTTGCATCTTTATTAATTGGCTGAGATGCTTTCATTTCTGCAAAACTAGCAGTGCCCATTTCACTCATTTCTTGGTCTGAGTAAAGTGCTATTTGTGTGCGCCCTGTTGGTGACGTTTTACAACCGGCCAAAACGGCTGTCGCTAATACTGCAAGTACTAGTTTTTTCATGATAATTCTCTTAAGTAATTAATTTTTTATTGCTTATAGAATAGCAAACACAGTGCCAGTTTAAAATCTTTGCTTTATATACACTATATTAAAAAGATGAGATAAGACGATAAAGTTAGCAGGCAAACTAAGTTTATCCAAATACAATGCCCTGTTACACTATAGGCCTTGTTTTTAGTGATTGTTGAGTTTACACATGGACGCCTCAGCCTCGTCTTTTAATACCCGTATTTTATTACCCTTATTAGCCAGTATTGTGGCAATTACTCCATTGGCTATTGATATGTACTTGCCTGCTATGCTGGTAATTGCAAACGATTTACAAACTAATATGCCAAATGTTCAAATATCGTTAAGTATTTACTTAGCGGGCTATTCATTAGGGATGTTATTTTTTGGCCCAATTGCCGATCAAATTGGCCGTCGCAAGCTTGCACGTATTGGCTTAACCCTATTTGGCGCAAGCTCACTTGCACTCGCATTTACAACCGAAATCCATGCGTTTTGGACACTTAGAGCGGTGCAAGCATTTACAGGAGCTGCGGCAACCGTAGTCGTACCGGGTATTATTCGTCATATTTATCAGCAAAATACGGCTAAAGGAATGTCGTATGTATCAATGATTATGATGGTAGCACCGTTAGTAGCTCCCTCTGTTGGCTCATTTATTTTAGGCTTTTCTGTTTGGTCGAGTATATTTTTAGTACTTGCTGGATATAGCTTTTTAATATTGGCGTTTGTACAAGTGTATTTAATCGATATCCCTATTCATAAAAATGAGAAAAAAGGCCTCGCTCTATTTTTTGATAGCTATAAAACAGTACTGAGTAATAAAGACGCACGTGCGGATATACTCAGTTCTATGTTTGTATCGTTTGGATTTTTTTGCTTTTTGACCTCAGTACCATTTATTTATTTAGATTTATATGAAGTGTCAGAACAGTTATTTGGTGTGTTATTTGCGTTTAATGTAATGGCGCTTATGTTTGGTAACTTTTTAAATACGCGAATAGTGCCTAGGCTGGGCTCTCGAAAAATGCTCTATATTGGGCTTGTATGTGGGTTTATATCGGGGCTTGCGCTGTTAACATTTAGCTTATTGCACTTATCACTTTATTATATTGTGGCTGCTATTGCGCCATTAATGATGAGCTTAGGTGTTACGGCAAGTAATGCAGACTCGCTAATATTAATGAAGTTTGAAAAAAACACAGGCACGGCAACGGCTGTAATTGGCACACTTCGTTT
The DNA here is from genome assembly GCF_015864465.1 of Pseudoalteromonas sp. SWN29. Taxonomy (NCBI): domain Bacteria; kingdom Pseudomonadati; phylum Pseudomonadota; class Gammaproteobacteria; order Alteromonadales; family Pseudoalteromonadaceae; genus Pseudoalteromonas; species Pseudoalteromonas sp. SWN29. The sequence continues at coordinate 58,712 of NZ_JADYXE010000014.1, read as the reverse complement.
TGGTAGTGGTGCGTTAGTTGGCCCGTTACTCGCCATTATGCATGCAAAAAGCGCAGTGCCATTTTCAAGTTTAATGTTTAGTGCTGTATTACTCACTATGCTCGTACAGATAATTCACTATAAAAAAGATAAAAAAAATGCCTCTTTATGAGGCATTTTTTATCAAAGCTAATAATCTTAAATTAATTAAGCGTCAGCAGCTTTAGAAACCATAACCATTGCAGGGCGTAATAAACGACCATTCAATGTGTAACCTTTTTGCATAACAGCAAGTACTGTATTAGGTGTTACATCGTTACTTGGTTGAATTGACATTGCTTGATGAAAATCTGGATTAAACTGCTCACCTTGTGGGTTTACAATTTCAACACCAAATTTAGAAACAGCATCATTAAAGCTCTTAACCGTCATATCGATACCTTCAAGTAACGGCTTTAATGTTTCATTCTCTTTGTCAGAAAACTCAATAGCGCGTTCAAGGTTATCAATTACAGGTAGTAATTCGTTAGCAAATTTTTCTAGTGCAAATTTATGCGCTTTTTCTACATCTTGTGCTGCACGACGACGAATATTATCTACGTCTGCTGCAGCGCGAACAACACCATCTTTTTGATCGGCAATTGTTTGCTTTGCAGCTTCAAGCTCTGCATATAGCATCGCTATTTCTGCTTCAGGGCTTTGCTCTTGCTCTGAATGTTGATCAGCGGCTTCAACTGCTGCTTCTACATCAGCCTGCATTTTAGAAATTTCTTCGTTTAATTCTACTTCTTGCTCAGGGTTTTGTGTCTGCTCAGACATAAAATACGTGCTCCAATTCTTTTCAACTGCGGTAATTATGGGGATTGAATAAAAAGATTCAAGAGTTAGATGTCTCAATTAATTTAAATTCTTGAATTATTTCTTCAATCTGCGCTGATTTAGGGCAAATTATACAAAAGCGGCTTTGATATTCTTGATTTTGAAAGTAAGGCACGCTTATTACAATCAATTCATCGCACTCAGTAAAAGGCAATTTTTCGCTATTGAGTACCGATACACCATTTTTAAAAGCAAGTTTATCTTCTACATAATTTAAAAACGAAACACCAATATTTAAACTTTGTTCGCAGTCTATTTGTTTGTAGAGGTAATTTTCACCAACAACAATACTATTATCTGAGCCTAATTTTTGGCTTAGTTGACGCGTCCATTGATTAAGCGAATCATGACAATTGTTAGGGGCAGTATTGGCCATTGCTTGCATACGATACAAACCTTCCATTAAGGTCTGTTGGCTAAATACCGTATTTAACCACGTCGCAAATTGATAACGAACAGAGTCTGACGAATCATGAGGTTTATCAATACAAATATTGTGGCTCTGCCCAGCCCTATCTATTAATAAAATAAGCCAGTCGGTAGAATCAAAATCAAGCACTTCCACTCTAAATACTTGCTGTGAGCTGGCTTGTGGTAAACCAACGCAACAACAAACTTGATATTTTTGGCTCAAGGCATGCGCGAGCTCAACGAGTTGTGATTGCTCCGGTTGCCAATAAGTAGCAATATCAGCAAGCACAAAAAACTCATCAAACCAATAATCAAACCCTTCATTTGTCGGCACTCGGCCAGCGGATGTATGAGGTGAGTACAATAAGCCCACTTTTTCTAAGCGAGCCATAGCATTACGTACCGTAGCCGAACACACTGCCATGCCTTTGAGCTTGGCAATTTTTGTTGATGGTACGGGCAAACCCTCACCATTACAGTACATGTTCATAACAGCTGAAAAAATCTGCTGATCTCGTGGGTTTAGTTTCATGTTATCTACATCTTGTTGCATGAAAGAGATATCGGGGCGTTTAGTTGTTTTTCAAGTCGTGCAGCTAACTCACAGTGAATAAAACTGATGGTTTATAATATTGCTATAATCTGTATTTTCAAACACTTCTGTTTTGAGTTACTCTACAATTATTAAATCTCTTTGTGCGTACATTATGGACTCTCCTTTTAACACCATAGGCCTAATTGGCAAACCTAATCATCCGGGAGCAGCGGCTACTCTGCAGCGTCTACATACCTTTTTACTTGCGCTTGGTTTTGAGGTAATTGTAGAAAAACGCACGGGGAGTCAATTAGATAATATCCCTTCAGACAAACTCGTTAAATTAGTCGACTTAGGTGAACAAGCCGATTTAGCCATTGTTGTAGGCGGTGACGGTAACATGCTTGGCGCAGCACGCGTGCTTGCACGCTTTAATATTGCTGTTATTGGTGTAAATAGAGGTAACCTTGGCTTTTTAACTGATTTAAACCCTGAAGGGTTTGAAGCGAGCTTAGAGCAAGTCCTCAGTGGTGAATATCTTGAAGAAAAACGCTTTTTATTAGAAGTAGAAGTATATCGCCATAACGAATTAAAAAGTGCAAACTCAGCCGTTAACGAAGCGGTACTTCATGCCGATAAAGTAGCGCACATGATTGAATTTGAAGCTTTCATAAATAATGACTTTGTATTCTCTCAGCGCTCTGATGGTTTAATCGTATCAACCCCGACAGGCTCTACAGCCTATTCGCTATCCGGTGGCGGGCCAATATTAACGCCAGAGCTAAATGCAATATCGTTAGTACCTATGTTTCCTCATACCTTATCTAGCAGACCTTTAGTAGTAGATGCCGATAATGAAGTTCGTTTAAAGCTAAGTTTAGAAAACACAGACAGCCTTCAAGTAAGTTGCGACAGCCATGTCGTGCTAGCCGTATTGCCCGGCGATGAAGTAGTTATTAAAAAAGCTGATAAACAATTGCGCCTAATTCATCCAAAAAATTACTCGTACTACAACGTTTTGCGTACAAAACTGAATTGGGGTAGTCGTTTGTACTAATTTCATTGCCAAATTTAGCACTATAAAGCAAAATGGCGGCTTAAAATAACAATCAACTAATTTAGGAACGAGTAGCAATGACTTATGTAGTATTCTTTGCTTTACTGCTATTAATTACGCTTTTATACAGTTATCTCAAAATTGAGAGTAATCGTAAAAAAGCGATTGAAGCTAGAAAAAAACTATTTAATGAACGTGTTTTGCATGTAAATATACGCCTTAAAGCAAAACTTAATGAGCTACTTGACGCTAAAATAATTCGCCCAAAATATATTTCACGTATTCAAGCTGTTGTCAGTAATTTCTTTGTTGTTCAATCACATACAGACGAGAACTTGCAACAGCTTGAAGACACCGCCGACCTACTAATTAATACATTGTCCAGCGAGTTAATTAAAACTAATCAAACAGATATAATTCAACCATTGATTGATAATATACAGTACTTTGTATCTGAGTTACCTCAGCAAGGAATTTTATATAATAAGAGCTTTTATCTAAATACCTTACCTCCTCTCATTGCTCTGCTTAAAACCGAAGACATCGCACAAGCCACTGATATTATTGATGATCAAGTTAATACCTCTCCCAAAACGTCTGATACACAGTTTAATCAAGATGTAAGCGTTGCGTAAATAATAAAAAATTAATTTGCAAAAAACCAAAACACTGTATAAATTAACAGTTAATTGACTGGATGGATAAACAGTATGTTAATTGGTTTAGAAGTTAAAAATTTTGCAATTGTAAGTAATTTAAGCACTGAATGGCGCAGCGGTATGACCGCGATCACAGGTGAAACAGGTGCGGGCAAATCTATTGCTATAGACGCCCTATCACTGTGCTTGGGTGAACGCGCTGAAGCATCAGCGGTACGCCCAAGCTCTGATAAAGCCGAAGTATGCGCACAATTTGACTTAACAAATTTACCGCTTGCTCAAGCATTTTTAGAGCAACATATGCTAAACAATGGCGATAATGAATGTTTATTACGCCGTGTTGTTTGCAAAAATGGCCGTAGTAAAAGCTATATTAATGGCAGTGCAGTTACTGCATCACAATTAAAAGAGCTTGGTCAATATTTAATATCTATTCATGGACAACATGCCCACCAATACCTATTAAAAGCGGAGCATCAGTTACAGCTTTTAGATGCCTACGCAGGCCATCACCACTTAGTAAGCTCAGTAAATAAAAACTATAAACAGTTTGCTAACTTACAAAAAGAATTTAAGCACTTAGAACAACAACAGCAGCAACAAGCAGCGCAAAAGCAATTGTTAGAGTATCAAGTTGCTGAGCTTGATGAATTTGCCTTACAAGAAAATGAGTTTGATTTAATTGAGGCTGAGCATTACAAACTAAGTAATAGCCAAACGATATTAGAATCGTGCCTACGTGAGTTGCAACACTTGTATGAAAGTGATGAGCAAAATGCTTGTTCATTACTACAGCATAGCGCTCAACAATTTACTGAACTGGCTCAATATGACGAAAGTTTAGCAAGCGTGGCTGCACTGCTTAGCGAAGCCGCAGTACAAGTTGAAGAAGCAAGCCGCGAAGTGCGTAATTACACTGAACAAACAGATTTAGACCCTGCCCGCTTAGGTGAAGTAGAGAATAGGTTAAGTGGTGCGATGGATTTAGCACGCAAGCACCATATAAAGCCACAGCAATTGGTTGAATTTCATCAATCAATTGCTCAAGAGCTAGAGTCGATAAGTAATAATAGTAATCGCTTAGAGCAACTAGAGTCAGAAATAGAAAACGCGCTACTTACTTATAAGCAAGCGGCTGATCAGCTAAGTAAAAGCCGCTGCGAGTATGCTAATACACTTAACACACTAATAAGTGAAAGCATGGCTAATTTATCAATGGAAAACGGTGTTTTTGAAATAGCCCTAACTCAAGAGAGTAATCGTACACCAAACAGCTTAGGCTTTGATAACGTCTCATTTTTAGTATCAACTAATCCGGGGCAGCCACTTCAACCATTAGCTAAAGTAGCATCAGGGGGTGAGCTTTCTCGTATAAGCCTTGCTATACAGGTAATTATTGCCCAAAAAGTAACAACCCCAACGCTTATTTTTGATGAAGTTGATGTCGGTATATCAGGCCCAACGGCATCTGCCGTAGGTAAGTTATTACGCCAGTTAGGTAAATCTACCCAAGTGATTTGTGTTACTCATTTACCACAAGTAGCTAGTAGTGCGCATCAGCAGTTTTTTGTAGCTAAAGAAATATCACAAGGGGAGACGTTTACTCATATGCTGCCTTTGAATAAAGATGGCCGTATTAATGAAATAGCCCGTTTACTTGGTGGCGACAATGTAAGCAAAACCGCTAAAGCAAATGCTAAAGAACTAATCATGGCTCACGCTTAATGTGTTAGTAAAGAACGTCTTCAAGGATTAAATAATGCACAATACCTTAGTTGATTTTTGTATAATTTTAAGTTGGTTGTTATTAGTACTAAGCACCTGTTTAATTATATTTAGTAAATATAAACATACTTGTTTTAAACAACGTTTATTTAGGTTTTTAAATAGCTTTTTAGTTTTTCAACTAGCCGTTGTGGCCTATCACTTTTCTAACGAAAAGGTAAATGGGCTAAGTGATTTAAGTATTAGTTATTGGGTTTTAATTACAATGCAAGTTACGTGTAATGTAGTTTGTTATATGAGCGTAAAACGCAGAAAAGCTAAAATAAAGCCATCCCTTGATTCGTTTTCAATGGACTAATACGCATAACAATTAAGAGGAGCAAGTTCTGTTTTTTCCTTGCTCTTTTGCTTTATAAAGTAGTTCATCAGCTAACTTAATATCTAGGTCGATAGAACGCTCAACGCCCGCTGAAATTGCACCAATACTTATTGTTAACTTTACACTATGTGAAAGCTGTTTCACTGCTGAACTTTTAAGAGAATGATGGATTTTTTCTGCAATTTCTTCTGCATCTTCAATGGCTGCATTTGGGATAGCAATTAAAAACTCTTCACCGCCCCATCGTGAAGCAATCGCATCTTTGGGGATACTTCTCTCAAACGTTTTAGCTAAGTGAATAAGTGCTTCATCGCCAAAATCATGACCAAATTGATCATTAATTTTTTTAAAATTATCTACATCAGCTAATAAAATAACGAATGGAATATGGTTTTTTGTTAGTTCAGTTTTAAAAGTAACCAATTTATTCATAGCATAACGGCGGTTTGGCAGATTTGTGAGTGGATCTATAGTGGCTAGAAATTCATTTTTTTTACTTAAAGCGATTAATTTACTGCTGTACTTTTCTCTTGAAAACTCATAATAACCACTCAGCGATGCGACAATTATAAAAGCGAGTATAATTCTAATCGGAAACTGTTCAGGGTTATAGTCGTATATATTAAATGTATCAGCGCAATAGAAACCGAGAACAATCGCCGATAAAAATAAAACAATATCAAACGTCCCTCGTTTAAGCCCTCGAATTGAGTAAGTAACAGGAGAAACTATAAATATCCATATAGGCCCTGTACCTTGTGCTCCTCCTGTAAGTACCAGATAAAACATCAATGCATACAGATTATATAAAATTACAGTTGCAGATTTCTCTACACCTCTGCCTATATTAAACGCCGATAAGTAAACAAATGAAGAAACAACTAAAGTAAATGCTAATAAATAGCTGTTGTTAATAAATGCCAAGCTAGCCATCGAAAATGTAGCTATAAAGCCTATTGAGGAGAAGAATCGAACAATGAGCTTCCTTTCTGAATTGTTTGAGTATTCGTACATAATTTCTATTTATTTTATTTGTATATAAAAGCCAACTTATAGATGAAAAGTAAGCAAACCGTAAACAGCATGGGATAATGAACCTACTTTATATTTAAATCAACTACTAAGATTGTTATTTAGGCTAATAACTGTATGTATATTATACATCTCTTATCCTCTGTTTTGTATAAATACTGATTTTGTGGTGTAGAAACCAAAAATGTTTAAAATTCACTTAGGAGTGATAGATACTATATGGAAGCGACAGATGATATTAATATAGTAACGTTTGTTACTCATTACGTTGATATTACATTCTAATAAAACAAATAAAAAAGCAAGCCACATGGCTTGCTTCTAAAATTGTTTATACAAAATAAACAATTAAACTTTTAAGTAATCCATAATGCCTTCTGCAGCATTACGTCCTTCAAAAATAGCAGTTACTACTAAATCTGAACCTCGTACTATATCGCCACCAGCAAATATTTTAGGATTAGTTGTTTGATGTGTAAACTCACCTTGCTCTGGTGCGTTTATGCCGCCCCAGTTGTTTATCTCAACATCATATTTTTCTAACCAGTCCATTTTATGAGGCTGGAAACCAAACGCCATAATAACTTGATCAGCTTCAATAACATGCTCAGAACCAGGTACTTCTTCCGCTCGACTACGACCTTTTGCGTCAGGTTCGCCTAGCTTAGTTTTAACCATTTTAACGCCGGTCACTTTACCTTTATCGTTCAGTACAATGCCTTTAGGCTGAACGTTATACGTAAATATCACGCCTTCTTCTTTCGCGTTTTTAACTTCACGTTTAGAGCCTGGCATATTTTCTTTATCACGACGATAAGCACACGTTACTTTAGCAGCATTTTGTCGAATAGACGTACGCACACAGTCCATCGCTGTATCACCACCGCCAAGTACAACTACTTTTTGATTAGCCATATCAATACACGGTTGTTTTGTCTCGTCGTAGCCCATTACACGATTCGTGTTACCAATTAAAAACGGCAATGCATCGTGAACACCCGCCGCATCTTCGTTTTCAAGGCCTGCACGCATACTCTGATACGTACCAACCCCTAAAAACACTGCGTCGTAATCAGCTAAAATTTGATCAAGTGTAATATCAACACCTACTTCAACATTTAACTTAAATTCTACGCCCATTTCAGTGAAAATTTCACGGCGCTTTTGCATTACTGATTTTTCAAGTTTAAAAGAAGGAATACCAAATGTGAGTAGTCCACCTATTTCAGGGTGACGATCAAACACTACTGGTTTAACTCCGTTACGCACCAAAATATCAGCACACCCTAGACCTGCAGGGCCTGCACCAATAATGGCTACTTTTTTGTCAGTCCATGTTACATAAGACATATCAGGCTTCCAGCCCATTTTAAATGCCTCATCAGTAATGTATTTTTCAATATTACCAATTGTAACAGCACCAAACTCTTCATCGAGCGTACACGAGCCTTCACACAAGCGGTCTTGTGGGCAAACACGCCCACAAACCTCTGGTAAGCTATTTGTACGATGAGAAAGCTCAGCCGCCTCTATAATACGCCCCGTGCGTATTAACTTTAACCATTGTGGGATGTAGTTATGTACTGGACATTTCCACTCACAGTATGGGTTACCACAATCTAAACAACGGTCAGCTTGTGAGTTAACCTGATTTTCTGAAAAGGGTTCGTAAATTTCTACGAAAGATTTTTTACGTGACGAGATTGGTTTTTTGCGTGGGTCTACACGCTGCACGTCTATAAATTGATATACATTTTCGCTCATACTGCCCCCTTATTGCGCCTGAACACGTAGTTCGGCACTACTGCGAGCGCGATGCCCGAGTAAACTTTTTACGTCGCTTGATATTGGTTTTACTAATTTGAACATAGGTAAGTACAATTCAAAGTTAGCTAAAATACTTTCTGCACGGCATGAGCCAGTAAGCTCTAAATGCTCAGCAATTAAACCGCGTAAATGCTCTTGATGCGATGTTAATTCATCCAGCGTTACTATTTCTACTAGCTCTGGATTAATGCGTTTTTCAAAATCATTTCGCTCATCTAAAATATAAGCAAAACCACCGGTCATACCCGCACCAAAGTTAACACCTACATTACCAAGTACACATACAACGCCGCCCGTCATGTATTCACAACCGTTATCACCTACACCTTCAACAACCGCTTGCACACCTGAGTTCCGAACTGCAAAGCGCTCGCCTGCACAACCTGCAGCAAACAGTTTGCCGCCTGTTGCACCGTATAAACATGTGTTGCCTGCAATTGTGGCTTTGTGACTTTCGAACGACGAGCCAAGTGGTGGACGAATAACTAACTTGCCACCCGCCATGCCTTTACCTACGTAATCGTTTGCATCGCCAACCAGTGTCATTTCAAGGCCGCCGGCATTCCACACACCAAATGATTGACCCGCAGTACCGTGTAGTTCAATTGCTACAGGGTCAGCCGCCATACCTTGGTTGCCATGCTTATCAGCAATATAGCCAGAAAGCATTGCACCAACCGAGCGATCGGTATTACAAATTCGGCTCACTAGCGAAATACCGCTTGAAGCATCAATTGCTTCTTGTGCTTTCGCTAATAAACTTTCGTTTAACTCACCTAAGTAATGCGAGCTATTAGGCGCACTACAATAAAGAGTTTCACCTGTTGGATTATTTGGTTGAGCAATAACAGACGATAAATCAATTTTCTTCTGTTTTGCTGTTTTGCCTTCAATTGCTTCAAGCAAATCTAAACGACCGATTAAATCAGTTAAGTTTACAACACCCAAGCTTGCCATGATTTCACGTGCTTCTTGCGCTATAAACTTAAAGTAGTTCATCGCCATTTCTGGTAAGCCATGGTAATGCTTTTGACGAAGTGTTTCGTCTTGTGTTGCAACACCGGTCGCACAGTTATTTAAATGACAAATACGAAGGTATTTACAACCAAGCGCAACCATTGGGCCAGTACCAAAGCCAAAGCTTTCCGCACCTAAAATGGCTGCTTTAATAATATCTAAACCTGTTTTTAAACCACCGTCTGTTTGTAGGCGAATACGGTGACGAAGGCCATTTTCAACAAGAGCTTGCTGTGTTTCGGCAAGTCCTAGCTCCCACGGGCTACCTGCATACTTAACAGAAGTAAGTGGGCTTGCGCCTGTACCACCGTCGTAGCCAGAAATAGTGATTAAATCGGCATACGCTTTAGCAACACCTGTCGCAATGGTTCCTACGCCTGGTTCTGAAACCAGTTTTACAGAAATAAGTGCTTTAGGGTTTACTTGTTTTAAATCGAAAATTAGCTGTGCTAAATCTTCAATTGAGTAAATATCGTGATGTGGTGGTGGCGAAATTAACGTAACACCTGGTACCGAATAACGAAGCTTAGCAATATATGGGGTTACTTTTTCACCCGGTAATTGACCGCCTTCGCCTGGTTTTGCACCTTGCGCTACTTTAATTTGGATAACATCGGCGCTACGTAAGTAATGAGGCGTTACGCCAAATCGACCTGAAGCGACTTGCTTAATACGCGAGTTTTTCTCGGTACCATAACGTAGTTTGTCTTCGCCGCCTTCACCTGAGTTTGAACAACCCCCTAAGCGGTTCATTGCGATTGCTAGCGCCTCATGCGCTTCTGGAGATAGTGCACCAATACTCATTGCCGCTGAATCGAAACGCTTGTATAGGTTTTCTGCAGGCTCTACATCATCGATGCTAATGCCTTGCTCTGGAATTTTAAGCGCAAGCATGTCACGTAAAGTGGCAATAGGACGCGTATTAACAAGTTTTGCATATTCACTGTAATCACTGTATTCACCAGAACGAACTGCTTTTTGCAGGGTTTGGATTACATCTGGATTATAAGCATGATACTCGCCGCCATGTACGTACTTAAACAAGCCGCCGTGGCTTAATAATTTACGCTTACTTAGAGCGAGTTTGTGTAAGCTTTGCTGATCGTCATCAAAGTCGGTAAAGCATGCGCCCTGTATGCGACTTGCCACACCTTTAAAGCACATTTGTACAATAGCGTCAGATAAACCAACCGCTTCAAACAACATTGAGCAGCGATATGATGCAACCGTACTTATGCCCATTTTAGACATGATTTTGTATAAGCCCTTGTTAATGGCTTTACGGTAAGCAAGAGTTACTTCGCAATACGACTTATTAATAATTTTGCTGTCGCTCATCGCAACTAACGATTCATACGCAAGGTATGGATAAATTGCTGTAGCACCAAAACCTAATAACACAGCAAACTGATGCGCATCACGTACGCTACCGGTTTCAATGATAATGTTTGATTCACAACGAAGGTTGTTATCAACTAAACGTTTTTGTACCGCACCTACAGCCATAGCTGCTGGAATTGGTAAATTTACTTCATCAAAGTTACGGTCAGTTAAAATAAGCATAATACAGCCAGCGGCTGCTTTTTCTTGTGCTTGGTCACAAATACGCGTGACCGCGTTTTCTAAACCTTCTTCAACTGTGTAGGTAATATCAATTTTACAGTAGCTGTAATGCGCTTCATCAGCATTTAATAGCTGCTGCATGTCTGCGTACATTAAAATTGGCGTATCAAACTGTAGGCGCTTAGCATGGCCTGTAGTTTCGTTAAATACGTTTTGTTCACTACCAATACATGTAGCAAGCGACATTACATGGTTTTCACGCAGTGGATCGATAGGTGGATTTGTTACTTGTGCAAATTTTTGGCGGAAGTAATCATAAAGCGAACGATGCCCTTCACTAAGCACTGCAAATGGCGTGTCATCACCCATTGATCCTGTTGCTTCTTGGCCGTTTTCACCCATTACACGAATAACGCTATCAAGCTCTTCGTTGGTATAACCAAACATTTTTTGGTATTTAGCCAGTGTTTCGTCATCGAACGAACGATTACCCGCATCTTGCTCAGTAAGTTCTTCAAACGGAGTAAGGCGTTTAACGTTTTCTTCAAGCCATGACTTATAAGGGTGGCGAGATTTTAAATCTTGATCAATTTCATCTGAGTGCCAAATTTTGCCAAGCTTAGTATCAATTACTAATAATTCACCTGGACCAACACGGCCTTTTTCAACCACTTCATCGGCAGTGTAATCCCAAATACCTACTTCTGATGCAAGCGTAATAAAACCATCTTGCGTAATTACATAACGCGCTGGGCGAAGTCCATTACGGTCAAGGTTACAAGCCGCAAAACGACCATCCGACATTACAATACCTGCCGGGCCATCCCATGGTTCCATATGCATAGAGTTAAAGTCGTAAAATGCACGTAAATCGTCGTCCATTGCACGGTTTTTCTGCCATGCAGGTGGTACGAGCATACGCATAGCGCGGAATAAATCCATGCCACCAGCTAAAAATAGCTCAAGCATATTATCTAGGCTTGATGAATCAGAGCCGGTTTCGTTTACAAACGGCGCTGCGCTTTGTAAATCAGGAATAAGCGGTGACGCAAACTTATATGAACGTGCGCGTGCCCACTGGCGGTTACCTTCAATAGTATTAATTTCACCATTGTGTGCTAAATAGCGGAAAGGTTGAGCTAAAGGCCAACGCGGCTGAGTATTAGTAGAAAAGCGCTGATGGAAAACACAAATCGCACTCGTCATACGAATATCAGCTAAATCTAAGTAAAAATTAGGTAAATCCGCAGGCATCATTAAGCCTTTATAGATAGTTACCAAACCAGATAGACTTGCGATATAGAAAGCTTCGTCATCAACAATGCGCTTTTCAGCGCGGCGGCGTGCTACATATAAGCGGCGCTCTAAGTCTTTAGAACGCCAACCTTCTGGCGCGCTAACAAAAATTTGTTCAAAACCTGGTAATTGCTGTACAGCAATAGGACCGAGCATTGATGGGTCGGTTGGCACAACGCGCCAACCTAAAATATTTAACGTTTCTTTTTCTAATTCTTCGCTAAGTATTTTTTTTGCAGCCTGCGCTAAAACAGGGTCTGAATTTAAAAATATCATACCCACTGCATAGTTTTTTCCTAAGTGCCAGTTATGTTCACTAGCAATAGCACGGAAAAAGCTATCTGGTTTTTGTAATAACAAACCACAGCCATCGCCTGTTTTACCATCGGCAGATATACCACCACGGTGCTGCATGCGATCAAGCCCCGTAATAGCAGTACGAATAAGCCTATGACTAGCTTGACCATTAACTTGGGCTATTAAGCCAAAGCCACAATTTTCTTTTTCTAACTTTGAGTCGTATAACATAGACCCCTCCCCTTGCTGCACTGTTAGCGTGGATGAACTGCTCGACGATTTGCTAACAGACGGACAAAACTAGCCTCTATCTTAAATAGAGTCAATAGCATTTTGAATACATATTCACATTCTTGAATATTTCTCACTTCATAGCAAGATTTCTTTTTATCATTATTTTTAACATTTAGCGTTATTTTAACCACTATTTTTTCATGACACTGGTGTCAAGTTTAACATATTGTAAAAAATACGAGCCCCAGCGTTACAGCTTACGTAAACGTAAAGGTGGCAAAAGTGAATAAGTATTCAGCACTGGAGGGCTATTCAGTTAACATTTAGATAGTTTTATGCTATTTCATTACTTTAATGGCTTAACATCCCCGATTATTGCTGCTCATTAGTATAGTTATGAAAGTTCATGTCATTTTTTGTACGTTAATAGTGAATTTTTATTTAAAGCAGTGTTCGATGTAGACATAAATTAAAGATCTAGAAAGTAAGAACCACAGATGCACTTGCCCTATTACAGAGTCCGGAGTTAGTAAATTAGTTAATAGATCATTGGTAGTGAGGCTAAGAAATAAAAAATTCACATATTGGATTACAAGCAGATTAAATTCAGCTAGAGCATCTACTTATTGACTTGTTTAAAATGCATACAAGTCGATTCCAATACCAGTGAAATACACATTTAGGTCGAATGTGTAACGCAAGCGTTTGTCATAAATGAAAACGACAACAGTAAAAAAATCAGCGAGCAAGTAATGGAATGCTTTAGTGCCTTTGTATTCAACAAAAAGTACAAGGAGTAATTCGGGAATGGCCATTTATAAATAATACCAATTCCATTAAGTATGTGATCTGAATTTTACGCCGAAAAAACAATTCAGTTCTAGGCGTAAATTGATGTAAATGGTTGTTCCCTTTACGAAATTGACAACAAAGAAATGGGTTGTTTTAGCAAGTAAAATAGATCAGCTATTTATTGGAGTTGGTATAAGTTGCAGGAAAACATTAATAGCACATTAGTTTACATAACAAAAAGAGGTGGGGTTAAACGTGCAGGCGAGTCTTCCCTACTCATAGATTTTCAACGATTAAAAACAACAAAGCCACTTAAAAAATGGCTTTGTGTTTAAAGAGCTTAATAACCTGAGTTCAGGTTGAGTAATAAATTACTCTGCGTCAGCTTCTTTATATTTAGCAGCAGTTTCGGTAATTAACGGCTGTAACTCACCGCGTTGAAACATTTCTATAATAATGTCACAACCACCAACTAACTCGCCATCTACCCATAATTGTGGGAAAGTTGGCCAATTTGCATATGCTGGAAGTTCAGCACGAATGTCTGGATTAAGTAAAATATCAACGTATGCAAATGGTTCACCACATGACATTAGCGCTTGTGATGCTTGCGAAGAAAAACCACAATTTGGTAATTTTGGTGACCCTTTCATGAAAAGAATTATTGGGTTTTCTGAAATTTGCTGTTTAATTTTATCAATGGTTTCCATCTACAACCTCAAAGTAACGATAGCTAAATATATTTAGGTCTTGAAAATAACTCATCGTGACCATAAATATATAACTTAAAATGGGCAAATAAAGCCGCAATTGAAATAGTCTTTCGCAATAGCATTGCTGTTTGCTTAAACTTGAGTAAAATACTCAACAATTATAGTAACACTATATTACCGCTTGGTATAGGTAAGCGCTCTGTTCCAACAGGCATTACGTATTACCAAATGGACTATCAACCAAAGAAGATGGAGATAAAAAAATGGCATTTGAACTACCGTCACTACCATATGCAATCGACGCACTTGAGCCACATATTTCAAAAGAAACACTAGAGTTTCACCATGGCAAACACCACAACACTTACGTGGTTAAGCTTAATGGTTTAATCCCTGGTACTGAGTTTGAAAACAAATCTCTAGAAGAGATCGTATGTTCATCAGAAGGCGGCGTATTTAACAACGCAGCACAAATCTGGAACCATACTTTTTACTGGAACAGCTTATCTCCAAACGGCGGCGGCGAGCCTACTGGCGCAGTTGCTGATGCAATCAACGCTAAATGGGGTTCTTTTGATGCGTTTAAAGATGCATTAAATGATAAAGCAGTAAATAACTTTGGTTCAAGCTGGACGTGGTTAGTTAAGCTTGCTGATGGTTCACTAGACATCGTTAATACATCTAACGCTGCTACACCATTAACTGATGATGGCGTTACTCCAATCCTTACAGTGGATTTATGGGAACACGCTTACTACATTGATTACCGTAACGTTCGTCCAGATTACCTTAAAGGTTTTTGGTCGCTTGTTAACTGGGAATTCGCGAACGCTAACTTCGCTTAATTAGCCTTTAAACGCTAATGTAAAAAAGACGCTTAGGCGTCTTTTTTTGTTTTTTGTTTATCACACCCAAGCGCCTCATAATTTAATAAAACACTTTTAGTAACATGATCTTTTTTCACTTAAATTTTTAATTTTATTGCACAAAAATACAGATTCGTGACTAGACTTTAAAAGGTAAGCACCTTTTTACAGCGGGTTTCGGAGGTTATTATGACGATTTTTGAGCATTACCAAGCACGATACGAAGCGGCACAGGAAGAAGAATACAGTATCGCTGAATTTCTTGAAATTTGTAAAACCGATAAGTCTGCCTACGCCAGCGCACCAGAACGCCTACTCATGGCAATTGGCGAACCACACATGGTAGATACCGCAACGGATGCACGACTAAGCCGGTTATTTTCTAATAGAGTAGTTGCGCGCTACCCTGCCTTTGCTGATTTTTATGGTATGGAAGACGCCATTGAGCAAATAGTCTCTTATTTAAAACACGCCGCCCAAGGGCTTGAAGAATGCAAACAAGTGCTTTATTTACTTGGACCTGTTGGTGGGGGTAAATCATCCATTGCTGAAAAACTAAAATATTTAATGCAACAAGTGCCTATTTATTCAATTAAAGGCTCTCCGGTAAACGACCATCCTCTTGCATTATTTGACCCAATAGAGGACGCCGAGGTACTTAAGCAAGAATACGGTATTAAACCGCGCTACTTAAAAACCATTATGTCCCCTTGGGCTGGCAAACGCTTAAAAGAATTCAATGGTGATATTAGCCAGTTTAGAGTGGTTAAGCGCTACCCCTCAATTTTAAACCAAATAGGCATTGCCAAAACCGAACCAGGAGATGAAAACAACCAAGATATTTCGGCGCTAGTGGGTAAAGTAGATATTCGCCAGCTTGAGCACTTTGCTCAAAACGATCCTGATGCATACGCCTACTCGGGCTCTTTATGTTTAGCTAACCAAGGGCTGATGGAGTTTGTAGAAATGTTTAAAGCACCTATTAAAGTGCTGCATCCTTTACTTACTGCAACCCAAGAGGGTAATTACAACGGCACAGAAGGCATTAGTGCTCTGCCCTTTAATGGCATGATCCTCGCTCACTCTAATGAATCTGAGTGGCAAACTTTTAAAAACAATAAAAACAACGAAGCATTTTTAGACCGTGTTTATATTGTAAAAGTACCTTACTGCTTACGTGTGACTGAAGAAATTAAAATTTACGACAAATTACTTGAGCACAGCGAGCTATACAACGCGCCATGCGCACCGGGTACACTTAAAACATTGGCGCAATTTACGACGCTATCACGTTTAAAAGAGCCAGAAAATTCAAGTATCTATTCAAAAATGCGGGTATACGATGGCGAAACTCTAAAAGACACCGACCCTAAAGCAAAATCGTATCAAGAGTACCGTGATTACGCAGGTGTTGATGAAGGCATGACGGGGCTCTCTACTCGCTTTGCGTTTAAAATTTTATCTCGTGTGTTTAACTTTGATACCACTGAGGTTGCTGCAAATCCGGTGCATTTGTTCTATGTGCTTGAGCAACAGATAGAGCGCGAACAATTTAGTAGCGAAGTTGAAGAGCGCTACTTAAGCTTTTTAAAAGGCTATTTAATTCCGCAATATGTAGAGTTTATAGGTAAAGAGTTACAAACTGCTTATTTAGAATCGTATTCAGAATACGGACAAAACATTTTTGACCGTTATGTTATTTATGCAGACTTTTGGATACAAGACCAAGAATATCGCGACCCCGATACCGGACAACTATTTGACCGCGAGGCACTTAATGCCGAACTTGAAAAAATAGAAAAGCCAGCAGGCATTTCTAACCCTAAAGATTTCCGTAATGAAATAGTGAACTTTGTATTGCGTGCCCGTGCGCATAACAACGGTAAAAACCCACTATGGACAAGCTACGAAAAACTACGCACGGTAATTGAGAAAAAAATGTTCTCTAATACCGAAGATTTACTTCCCGTTATTTCGTTTAATACTAAAACATCAGCTGAGGATCAGCAAAAACACGAAGACTTTGTGAACCGTATGGTCGAAAAAGGCTATACACAAAAACAAGTTCGCTTGCTTTCTGAGTGGTATTTACGGGTTAGAAAATCGCAATAACCTTCATAGTCGTAGTATATAGGAGGTCAATATGGCGCATTTTATAGATAGGCGTTTAAACGGAAAAAATAAAAGTACGCTTAATCGCCAGCGCTTTATTAGGCGCTATAAAAAGCAAATTAAAGAAGCGGTTTCAGATGCGATAAACAAACGCAGCGTTACCGACTCAAGCTCTGGTGAGAGTATTTCTATTCCACAACGCGATATCAGCGAACCTACATTTCATCAAGGGCAAGGTGGTAATAGGGAACAAATTCACCCTGGTAACGATCAGTTTTCTACCGGTGATAAAATTGAGCGCCCTAAAGGCGGACAAGGCGGTGGTGCCGGTGAAGGTGACGCCAGCGATTCGGGCGAGGGACAAGACGAATTTGTATTTTCAATATCAAAAGATGAATACCTTGATTTACTGTTTGAAGATTTAGAACTTCCTAACTTACAAGAAAACCAACTTGATAAGTTAGTGCAAATGAAAACCCACCGCGCCGGATTTTGTAGCGACGGCATGCCAAGCAATATTGATATTGTTCGCTCATTACAAGGCTCGCTTGCACGGCGTGTTGCCATGAGTGCAGGTAAAAAACGCCGTTTAAAAGAGCTCGAAGAACAACTTGCTCTATTACTTAGTGAACCACATAGCGATAAAGCGGCAATTGCTTTATTACAAAAAGAAATTGCAGCATTAAAACTACAAATTAAATCGGTCCCGTTTATTGATAACTACGATTTACGTTTTCGTAATTACGAAAAGCGCCCTCACCCCACCAGCAAAGCGGTAATGTTTTGTATTATGGATGTGTCAGGTTCAATGGATCAGCCAACAAAAGACATGGCAAAGCGCTTTTATATTTTGCTCTATCAATTTTTAACACGCAGCTATAAAGACATAGACGTTGTTTATATTCGCCACCACACACAAGCAAAAGAAGTAGACGAGCAAGAGTTTTTTTATTCCCAAGAAACTGGCGGCACCATTGTTTCGAGCGCTCTTAAATTAATGAACGAAATAATAAAAGAGCGTTATCACGCAAACGAGTGGAATGTATACGCCACACAAGCCTCTGATGGCGATAACTGGGCGGACGACACCCCGCAGTGTGGTGAAATTTTACGTAATAACCTTTTAAGCGCAGTACGTTATTTTGCTTATATTGAAATAACCACTCGTGCTCATCAAAGCCTATGGCGCGAATATGAATCTATAACACACAGTCATAATAATTTCGTCATACAGCATATTCAAAGCGTTGAAGATATTTACCCAATTTTTAGGGAGCTATTTAAAAAAGGTCGTCAACAGCAAAACCCTGCATAGCCTAAAGCGAGGTAGCATTATGAATGATAAACGAATGAGTGATGGCCCAGATTGGACCTTTGATTTATTAGATGAGTACCAAAGTGAAATTGCCCGTGTTGCAGCTCACTATAGGTTAGACACATACCCTAATCAAATTGAAGTGATAACCGCAGAGCAAATGATGGATGCTTATTCAAGCGTTGGTATGCCTATTGGCTACAGTCATTGGTCTTACGGTAAAAAATTCATTCAAACCGAGCAAAATTATAAACGCGGGCAAATGGGTCTCGCTTACGAAATAGTGATAAATTCAGACCCTTGTATTGCGTACTTAATGGAAGAAAACACCCTACCTATGCAAGCGCTTGTAATGGCGCACGCATGTTACGGGCATAACTCTTTTTTTAAAGGTAATTACTTATTTAAAACGTGGACAGATGCAGGTTCAATCATTGATTACTTGGTATTTGCTAAAAACTACATAAGCCGCTGCGAAGAAAAGCACAGTATTACCCAAGTAGAAGCTCTACTCGACTCATGTCATGGATTAATGAATTACGGGGTCGATCGCTACAAACGTCCACAACAAATATCGCTATTTGAAGAGCAAAAACGCCAACAAGAGCGCGAAGACTACCTTCAATCGCAAGTAAACGAATTATGGCGAACTATTCCTGAGCAACAGCAAGAAACCAAAAAGAAAGTACGCCACTTTCCTTCTGAACCTCAAGAAAATATTTTATATTTTATTGAAAAAAATGCCCCATTACTCGATTCTTGGCAACGTGAAGTGATACGTATTGTTCGTAAAATTTCGCAATACTTTTATCCGCAAAAACAAACTCAAGTAATGAACGAAGGTTGGGCAACATTTTGGCACTACACCATTCTTAATCATTTATATGACGAGGGAAAAGTGACCGACTCTTTCATGTTAGAGTTTTTACAAAGCCATACCAACGTAGTTTATCAGCCCCCTTATAACAGTAAGTATTATTCAGGTATTAACCCATACGCGTTAGGCTTTAATATGATGGTTGATATTCGCAGAATGTGTGAGTATCCAACGGAGGAAGATAAAAAGTGGTTCCCTGAGTATGCAGGCAGTAATTGGCTAGATACCCTGCATTTTGCAATGGAAAACTTTAAAGATGAGAGCTTTATTAGCCAGTTTTTATCGCCTAAATTAATTCGTGATTTTAAATTATTTACGATTATTGACCATGCTAACAACCCGCATTTAGAAATAGGTGCAATACATAACGACAACGGCTATAAAGCAGTGAGAGAAGCACTCTCAGCGCAGTACAACTTGAGTAATCATGAGCCTAATATTCAAGTGTATGATGTTGATATTAGAGGTGACCGTTCGCTAACCCTACGCTATGTGCCTCATAACAATATTCCTCTAGCAAACTCGCACGAAGAAGTACTCAAGCATCTTTATAGGCTATGGGGCTTTAAAGTAAAACTAGAACAGGAGTCAAGTTCTGGTGAAGCCTCTATAATTGGTCAATGCCCAGTCGATGACTCTCGCCATACAACACAATAGTAAGGGGCAATAAAGCTTTTCATATTGATTGGTTTTCATACTTATTGGATTGGCTCAGCAGAATATACAAACACAGTATTATTTAATCTTAAATTCTAGATATAAAAAATGACGCTTAAGCGTCATTTTTTATATCTTCATAGGCCGTCACTTTATTTCGGCCTGTATTTTTTGAGTGATATAACGCTTTATCGGCAGCTTCTATCCAACGCTCATGATTTTTAAACTCATTACTATTGCCAGCAAAGCCAATGCTCACCGTCATTTTTATTTCAAAGTGTTTATACTTAACTGGATTTGACTCTATATGTACTCTTAAACGTTCAGCAAATATAGTCGCCCCCTCTTTATCAGTATCAAGTAAAGTTACTACAAACTCTTCACCACCGTAACGGCCAGCTATATCTGTTTCACGCAGTGTAGTACGTAATAAGTTTGATAGATGACGGAGCGCTTCATCGCCGCAACTATGCCCGTATTCATCATTAATTTTTTTAAAGTGATCAATATCAAACATTAATAATGTACTACAGCCACCACTTCGCTTAACTCTTAAAAACTCTTGGCGTAGCGTACCTTCCCAGTGCCCACGATTTGCAAGCTGCGTTAAACTATCTGTTTGACTAACTTGTTCTAATTTTTTGTTTAACTCTTCAAGCTCTTTTTTATTTACCGCGACATCAGTTACATCGTACAAAATAATACAAATATGGCTCACTTCACCCATCGTATTTGTAAGCGGTATAAACGTCGCATTTTGATACATGTAATCAGCTTTACCGGTAATCGGTCGATAATTTTTAAACCTGAAAATATAAGGCTGTTGCTCCCAAATAGTAAATGATCGATTTTTTAAAACAAAAACCGACTCAGATTTACTTCTAAACCATTTTTCGTCTATTGCTGGAAATAAGTCAAATAGGTCTTTATCTTTTACTGCGCTTGGTAAAAGCCCAGAATGGTTTTCCATAAAGCCATTCCATACACACACTTTATAGTCTCTATTTAGTACAACAAGGCCTACATCTACGGTATTAAACATATCCATTAACCAATGGATCTCAGTCATTTCTAAATCAGCAGCCATAACTTAATCTTCTAATAGGTAAGCAACTTTGTACTTCAAAGTTTTAAGTGAATCTTCAGTAAATAACAGCATGAGGTCGCAATTTATATCATGGTTTTCAATACCGTAACTAATCTCTATAGCAAGCGTGCGCTGCCAACGTGATTTATTCGATTTAACTAACTCAGACACGTCTCTGTGCTGACCAAGTACAATCGGGTGCCCTTGGCTAAATGACATATCGAGCTGTTTTGAAAGGCCTGTTAAAATAGCGCCTATCAAAATATTACTAATATCCATTAGCAGCTCAAGTTCAACCTTGTCGTTTAACTCGCCATCATAATTCATCAATGAGGCTATTTCTTTAAAGCTTGAATCATTTAAAAGTAATAGTGCTTCACCAGAAATACCACCGCCAATAAAGCCTTGGCACACCCCAGATGTAGCAGCGTTATTATCAATAGAGCGTAGCGCCATATCGAGTTCGTTAACTTCTAAAATATTTACATTCGGAATTGGAAGCTTTACAAATACATTAAGCAAGCGCGCAAGTAAATCCCCTGCTTGGCCCATAGCAACGTTAGTGAGCTCTTGGTATATGTCACGTACATCAGGGTCAACTTGTTCTCCTAATGAATGAGAGAGACGTTCACGCATGGCTTTGTCTTTAATTCCATGGTGTTCAATTATGCTGGCTAGTTTTTCGGGGGAACATGGTTTTTGAATAAAATCGATAGCACCCAGCTCAAGCACTCTTTGGTGTGCACTTGGTTGTATATCACCAGAGACAACAACAGTGAGTATATTAAGCCCTTGTTCTTTCATAGCTATTAATACTTCATAGCCATCCATTTCTGGCATGTTTAAATCGAGAAAAAGTATCTCTGGTTCAATTAATTTTATTTGCTTTATGCAGTCAACGCCGTCAAGTGCAAATTCAACTTTAATGTCCCAATCTTCAGGTAATGAACGAGCTAACTGACGCCTAGCTAATTTCGAGTCATCACATATTAATACTGATGTTGACATATTATCTCTCTATTTCTAAACCCGTCATGAGCATTAAAATCATTGTATAAAGGTTTTTATTTTTATTATCAAAGATATCTTTTGTAACTCCATGTTAATCAAAGTTTAGCCCAGTTACAATTTTTATATCGCAGAGCTAATACCTACTCTATTAGCAGGTTTAATCACTTGGTTACCATAGCGCAGTATAATACACTGACGCCCATTGCGTTAATTTAAAAGGAAATACCTTATGTTACGTTCACTTGCCTTTGCTTTGAGTGCATTTTGCTCTGTGGCTATTGCAGCAGACTATCCAGAAAATACGCTTGATGTAGGAAAAGTATCCGCACAAGGCAAACCAGTCACTTTATTAGGCAAAGGGATCTCTGTTGGAGATAGCGCGCCAAATTTCAAAGTTGTTGATGATAACTTCATCCCGGTAACACTTGAGGATTATAAAGGCCAAGCTGTATTGATAAGTGTAGTACCGAGCCTTGATACCGGTATTTGTAGCCTGCAAACAAAACACTTTAACGAAAAAGTAGCCTCACAATTTCCAAGTGTTGTAATGCTAACAATTAGTGCAGATTTACCTTTTGCTCAAAAGCGTTTTTGCAAAGCCGAAAATATCGATAAAATCACTACGTTATCAGATTCTGTTTGGCGCGATTTTGGCCAAAAATACGGATTGATTATTAAAGATATGGGCTTATTAACGCGAACTGTATTTATTTTAGATGAAAGCCATAACGTCATTTATAAACAATTAGTTAGTAGCCTTTCAACTGAACCAGAATACAACAGCGTAATTGAGAAACTTAAAACGTTGTAAAGCCGATTAAATAGCACTGATTAAACAATGCTAAACAGCCTTAAAACAAAAAACCGCCAATTGGCGGTTTTTTAATGTGCTTTTATAATTAACCTAAAAGCTCACCAAGTTGTGAACTAACAGCTTCAACAGCTTGTGTCCCATCTAGTTTGTGGTATTGAGTATTACCAGCAGCAGCTTCTGCTTGGTAGTAATCAACTAATGGCATAGTTTGCTCGTGGTAAATGCCTAAGCGTTTACGTACTGTTTCTTCAGTGTCATCTGCGCGAACAATTAAGTCCTCGCCAGTTTCGTTATCTTTACCTTCCACTTTTGGTGGATTATACACAACGTGGTAAACACGACCAGAACCAGGATGAACACGACGTCCGCCCATACGCTCAACAATCACTTCGTCAGCAACATCAAATTCAATAACGTGATCAACCACTACGCCATTTTCTTTCATTGCATCAGCTTGAGGAATTGTGCGTGGGAAGCCATCAAGTAAAAAGCCTTTTTCACAATCCGCTTTAGTAATACGCTCTTTTACTAAACCAATAATAATATCATCAGAAATTAGTTGACCAGCATCCATTACTTTTTTTGCTTCCAGGCCTAGTGGCGTGCCTTCTTTAATTGCTGCACGTAACATATCGCCAGTAGAAATTTGTGGAATACCGTATTTGTCCATTAAAAACTGAGCTTGAGTACCTTTACCTGCACCCGGCGCGCCCAAAAGAATAATGCGCATATTATTGTCCCCTAGTATGGATAATTATTTTAAAGCCTGAATTCTTCCACAAGCGCCGCCGATACTCAAGCAACTTATACTAATTGATGAGTCGCAGGTGTATTTACAGCGCATTAAAAAAGGGAACGCACGTTCCCTTTTATTTAAAGTATATAATTTATACTTTCTTGTCCAAATTCAGGACTAAGTTAAGTAGCTAACTGACTATTTGCTTAGTTCAAGCATAAGCTTGTTTAAGCGTGTCACAAATCCTGTTGGATCTTTAAGTGTACCGCGCTCTGCAAGTAAAGCTTGGTCTAGTAAAACATGTGACCACTGTGAAAACTTATCTTCATCTTGTTCATCGTTTAAGTGCTTTACAAGTTGGTGCTCTGGGTTTAGCTCAAATACAGGTTTAGCTTCTGGCGCTGCTTGACCAACAGACTCCATTAACTTTTGCATTTGTGAGCTCATGTCATTGTCGTCGCTTACAACACATGCTGGAGAGTCTGTTAAGCGATGCGTAAAGCGTACTTCTTTAACGTCTTCACCTAGTGCTGTTTTAATACGCTCAACAAGGCCAGCCATTTCTTTTTCAGACTCTTCTTGTGCTTTTTTAGTTTCTTCGTCGTCAAGCTTGCCTAAGTCTAAATCACCACGCGTGATTGACTGTAGTTGCTTATCAGCAAATTCAGTTAAGTGGCTCATCATCCACTCATCAACACGGTCACTTAGTAGCAGTACTTCAATTCCTTTTTTGCGGAAAATCTCTAAATGCGGTGAGTTTTTCGCAGAAGTAAATGTATCAGCTACTACATAGTAAATCTTATCTTGACCTTCGTTCATGCGCTCAACATATTGCTCAAGCGACACATCTTGCGTCTCTGAATCAGTATGAGTAGACGAAAAGCGCAGTAGTTTACACACAGCTTCTTTATTTGCTGCATCTTCAGCTGGGCCTTCTTTCATTACTTGGCCAAACTCATTCCAAAACACTTGGTAATCGTCAGCTTTGTTTTTAGCCATACGCTCAAGCATTTTAATAATGCGCGATGTACACCCTTTACGAATAGCTTGCGTTACTTTGTTGTCTTGTAGAATTTCACGAGATACGTTTAACGGTAAATCGTTTGAATCTAGTAAACCTTTTACAAAGCGAAGGTAGCTTGGCATAAACTGCTCAGCATCATCCATTACAAATACACGTTGTACGTAAAGTTTTAAGCCACTTTGGCGTTCACGGTTCCATAAATCGAAAGGTGCTTTTTTAGGGATGTATAAAAGGCTGGTGTATTCAGTTTTGCCTTCAACTTTATTGTGCGCCCAGCTAAGTGGATCTTCCCAGTCGTGGCTTACGTGCTTGTAAAATTCTTTGTATTCTTCATCAGAAAGCTCTGACTTATCACGCGTCCACAGTGCAGTTGCACGGTTAATGCTTTCCCACTCACCTGGTACTGCTGGGATTTTTTCGCCGTCTTCGCCTTCAGACTCTGGAACTTCTGCTTTAAACATTTGTACTGGTGTAGAAATATGGTCTGAGTATTTAGTAACAATGCCACGCAGGCGGTAATCGTCAGCAAATTCTTTTTCTTCATCACGAAGATGTAGAATGATGTCGGTACCACGGCCTTCTTTTTCAATTTCTTGAAGCGTGTATTCGCCTTCACCTTGAGATTCCCATTCGTAAGCTGTTGTTTCACCCGCTTTACGTGTACGAACAGTCACTAAATCGGCAACAATAAATGCTGAGTAAAAACCAACACCGAATTGACCAATTAGCTGTGAATCTTTACTTTGATCACCTGTTAAGTTTTTGAAAAACTCAGCAGTACCCGATTTTGCAATAGTACCCAATGAGCTTATTACTTCATCGCGTGTCATACCAATACCATTATCAGAAATAGTAATGGTGTTAGCTTCTTTATCTGCGCTAATACGAACACGTAAATCGGCATCACCTTGGTAAAGGTCGCCTTGAGATAGCGCTAAAAAGCGTAACTTGTCTGCGGCGTCTGAGGCATTTGACACAAGCTCGCGTAAAAATATTTCTTTATTAGAATAAAGAGAATGAATCATTAAGTTTAATAATTGTTTTACTTCTGTTTGAAAGCCTAATGTTTCTTTTTGTGCTGCAGTCATTTATATATCTCCAATTTGCAAAGTGTCTGCGTTATGCACTTAATATGGGGTGAGGTGTTAGAACTTCAAGGGAAAAATTAAAAAAAGGTGAAACGAAAAAACAGAGTATCTCGCTTATCTAAAATGGATGTGGGCAATTAATATGTATTTGAGCACCCGTTGCTGGGTGCTCAAAATATAAATCACTGGCATGCAATTGTAAGCGCCCTGCCATGTGTTCACTTTGCGCACTTTTATATAAATCACAGCCTAAAATAGGATGGCCTATAAACTGGCTGTGTATTCTTAATTGATGAGTTCGCCCGGTAGTAGGTGTAAATTGCACTAAGGTTCTGCTTGGGCTATGTAGCCGTTCAAGCACCTTGTATTCAGTCACTGCAGCTTTGCCCGTCGTTTGGCAAATTTTAACTCGCGGAAAAAGCAGTTTGTCTTTCGCTATTGGTGCAGTAATTTGCCCTTCATTACAAGCCAAGCTCCCTTCTAGCATCGCTACATAACGCTTTTGAATTGTACGTGCCTGAAACTGTTTATTAAGGTGCTTTGACGCAATCGCGTTTAACCCGACAATCATAATGCCCGATGTACCCAAATCTAATCGATGCGGTAACTTTGCCTCAGCAAATGCGGCTGTTAACTCTTTTTGACCATGTACTAAACGGTAATGTACTGAGTCCCAATTAAGTGGGTTTTTACCCGACAAACTCAATAACCCACTGGGCTTATTAATCAATAAAATATCATCATCTTGATATAATATTTCAATAAACCCATCGCATTTAGGCGCTACAAAGTCATCAATAATAATGTGTGGTTCTGAAGGTGTTTGCGATGTTGAGTTAGCCATTGAGTTAATCATTAAATTAGTCAATATCTTTTGAATGAAGCGCTTTTAAAGCCAATACTTGCTCACGTAAATCGTCTGCTACTACTTTGTCAGCGGCAATCTGGGTACCTATTGCAACCGACACTAAAGACCATTTAAATCTCGGTAGTTGCCACTTAGCTTTACGGCTAAACATACTTCCCCACAAGCCTCCTAAATGCACAGGTATAACCGGCACAGGTGAGCGCTCAATAATACGCTCTATTCCACGGCGAAAAATATCCACGGTTCCATCACTCGTTAGTTTTCCTTCTGGGAAAATACCAACAAGATCGCCTTTATCAAGCGCAGCAGCAACATCGTCAAAGGCTTTTTTAAATGCCTCTGGGTTGGTTTTTTCACTATCAATTGGAATCGCTTTAGCCATTTTAAATAACCAATGTAGGGCTGGCGAGTAATAAATAGGGGCAAATACCATAAATCGGATAGGCCTTGGAGACGCCGCTAAAATAAACATCCAATCAACAAAACTTACGTGATTACACACTACAACCGCAGCGCCTTCGCTGGGAATATTACTTTCACCTTTTGTACGCACTCGGTACATACAAATAGCCAAAATATAAATAACAAACCGTAAAAAGAACTCAGGTACCTTGGTATAAATATAAACAGAGATAAGCAAGTTTAGCCCAGCAAGTAACAGTAGCAGCTCTGAAATACTCCACTGAAAAACAGACAGTGTTACAATGCTCAAAATAGCACTGCCCACCATAAACAACGCATTTAAAACATTGTTAGCGGCTATAACACGTGAACGACTCGATTCTTCAGTTCGTTGTAGAATAAGCGCATACAGCGGTACAGTGTAAAAGCCAGATCCAATACCAATGCCTGCCATCCATACAAAATGCCACAACATGTCGCCTGTTTTTAATACCTGCTCAAGCGTTAATAATTTAGGATTTTGAGGCATATATGCGCTAATAGCGGACTCTTGGCTCAGTAAGTATAAAAACAAGGTAATTAGAATAGCGCCAAAGGGCACAATCCCTAATTCTATACGAGAGCGAGAAAGCTTCTCACACAATAACGATCCAATGGCAATGCTCAGTGAAAACACAACAAGCGCACTCGTTACTACAAGCTCATCGCCCCCCATTGTGTGTTTTACATAATTTGGTAGTGACGTTAAAACGATTGCACCAATTAACCAAAACCAACTGATCCCGAGGACTGATTTACCAACCGACTCTGTTTGTGAGTTGAGTGCCGAAAATACGTTTTTTGTGGATGAAAATATATTATAAGTAAATTTTAAATTAGGCTCGTTTGCCTCACTAATGGGTATAAAGCGACTACTCACATAGCCCATAACGGCCAGTACTAATACTGCGATACTTATAACTGTAGGGCCAACTGATTCAGTAATATAATAGGTACCAAAAATTGTACCCATTAGAATTGCTACAAACGTGCCTGATTCAACCAAGCCGTTCGCTTTTGTTAATTCGTTAGGGGCTACGTGCTGCGGTAAAATAGAGTATTTTAATGGACCAAAAAACGTACTTTGTACGCCCATTAAAAATACGGTGGCTAACATCAGCCAAACATACTGCGTTAAAATCGAGACAGCCCCTACAACCATAATAGGGATTTCACATAGCTTTACGATTCTGATTAGTTTGGATTTTTCTGTTTTTTCAGCTAACTGCCCCGCTATCCCTGAAAATAAAAAGAAAGGCAGAATAAATAACCCAGCAGCAATATTTGAATAAAGTGCGCCATCAGCAAGCGTTGCAGCCTGAAATATCAATAAAATAAGCACTGATTGCTTATACACGTTATCGTTTATTGCTGAGAAAAACTGCGTAATAAACAGCGGTAAAAAACGCTTACTGGCCAGTAATGCACCTTGATAGGATTGATTATCTTTCATTGTGTTCCTTACTAATTAGATAGATAGCCTACAAGAGTAAAACATAACAGGCCACCTCTAAGCTTACCTTAAAAACAAAAAAGCCTACATAATTTAATCATGTAGGCTTTCACAATTTGTTTTCAAATAGTGACTTAGAGTTAGTCTTGTGTAACTAGACGCCTGCCGCTAAAAGCATGCATAAGCGTTCTACCATCTACTAAATCAAGCTCGCCTCCCACAGGAATACCATGAGCAATACGCGAAGCACCTACTTTATATTTATGACAAAGCTGAGCAATATAATGAGCAGTAGTGTCGCCTTCCACGGTAGGGTTAGTCGCTAAAATAACCTCATTAATACCGCCTTGAGCAAGTTTTTGCTCTAAAACGTCTAAGCCAATTTCTTTAGGGCCAATACCGTCAATTGGCGATAAATGACCCATTAAAACAAAGTAAAGCCCTAAATACTGACCGGTTTGCTCGATGGCAAGCACGTCAGTAGGCGATTCAACAACACATAATATGCCGCTGTCTTGGCGTTTTGTACTTAAACAAATATCGCACTGAGCTTGTTCGCAAAAGGTGCGACAAGACTGACAATGCCCTATGGCTGTCATTGCTTTAGTCAATGCATTGCCAAGCTGAGTGCCCCCTTTACGGTCGCGCTCTAGCAAGTGAAAAGCAATACGTTGCGCTGACTTTGGACCAATGCCCGGTTGGCAGCGCAGTGCTTCTATAAGCTGATTTAAACTATCTGAAAGTTGCATTATTTACTTAAAACGGCATTTTCATACCTGGTGGTAATTGCATACCGCCAGTTACTTTACCCATACGCTCTTGTGTTTCTTCTGCAACACGGCGTACAGCATCGTTACATGCTGCTGCAAGTAGGTCTTCAATCATGTCTTTGTCGTCTTCCATTAAGCTCTCATCAAGCTGAACACGACGTACGTTGTGGTTACCAAGCATAGTTACTTTAACTAAACCAGCACCGGCTTCGCCAACAACTTCTAAAGTTGCGATTTCGTCTTGGGCTTTTTGCATGCGATCTTGCATTTGCTGCGCTTGCTTCATCATGTTGCCCATTCCACCTTTAAACATAACTTTCTCTCTTTCTTTTAATACATTAATTAACATGAACATAAGGGCGATTGTAAGTAATTACAATGCCTGAATACTGTTTTCATCAATTTCGGCGCTAAATACTTGCTGAAATTGTACTATGTTTTCATCAGATGTGATCACATCGATTGCTTGTTGATGACGACCTGCATCAATTTTTTGCTGAATAAGATAAGGAGAGTCAATGACTCCTTTTGCAAAATTAATGCTTAATGACACGTTATGCTCATAAATACTCGACAACGCAGCATCTAACCGCTGGCGAAGCATAGGGGTATCTAAATGCTTTTGTGATTCATCAACGTCTATATGTAAACTATTGCCTTGCTTGGTAAATATTGAATGCAATGCAAATTGGCGCATACGACCGCCTAATCCCATACGTTTAATTAAATACGCCCATTCATCTTGTTGATGCGCAAATCTAATTTCACTAATTGGACTTTGAAAATCATCCGGTGCAGGAATACTTACTTCTTCAGGCACAACTTCAGGCGCTTTTTGAGGATTAATTTGCTCAAGTAATTCTGGCGCTAAATTTTCGGTAATTGTTTGGTGCTTTTCTTTAAAATCAATCTTACGAGCTGGTTTTGTATTAGCGTGACTATTTGCCTGAGTTTGGCTCCCTGTTACTGGGAGCTCATGCTTTTTTTCACTCTCACCTGCACTACCAGTAGCCCAAGGGGGGGCATCGCTAAATGCAGTGCTTGACGTACTACTAGGCTCGCTTGTGTTTGCAGCACTATTGCTCTGATCAACAATTTCAGCTTTAGGCATTCTTGGATGCTGTTCTGGCTTTTTAGCAGGCGCTTGGCTTGGCTGTGCTGCAACATTACTTGCAGATGTATTTGTATTCTTACTTGATAATCTACCCGCACCCGATATGTTTCTGTCACGTAAAATACGAGCAATGGCCGATTGAGCTTGCGCTTCTTGCTCGGCAATTGGTGTACTTACATTTTGATTAGCTGCAAGCTCTGGTGAAGGCTCTAAATTTTTATTAGTTGCAGGGTTAAAGCCCTGATCTACAGCACTGCTCATTATATCGTCAAACTGCGAGGCTAACGTTTGTTCAGCATCGCTGTGTTGCATATAAGCTTCATCTTCACTTTGACGCTGGGCTTGCTCATCCGAAACAACATTAGCTAGTTGTTGCTCATTAGCTGAAGCCTGTTGTTCAGGAGTGCTTTCTGTTTGTTGAACCGGTTGCTCTACTGCAACTTGGGTTGGCTCATTATTACTTTGTAGGACGCCATTATTCGATGTCTGAGCGGCAATTGTTGGCGCTGATTCAACTGGCTTTGTTTGCTTGGTATTATTAACCGGCAAGGCATTAGTTACCTGCTCACGGCTAGCACTTGATAAGCTATTTTGCGATGTTTTATTTTTATTTAGTATATCTCGCAGTGCACTTGCTCGGCCTTGCTTATTTTGAGCCGGCTCTTCATTAACTATAGGTACAGCTTGTTGAGCGTCTGTAGGTTTAAATGCTAATAGTCTTAGCATGATCATTTCAAAGCCTAAACGAGGCTCTGGTGCCCATTGTAAATCTTTTTTACCATTTAGCAGCAACTGATAATAAACTTGAATTTGCTGTGGGCTCGTATGCTGTGCAACATGAGCAATATAATCCACATTTTTTTCATCAAGCCCCGCCGCCTCTGGCACTAACTGGGTTAGTTGAGTCAAATGCGTAAGTGCAATTAAATCATCAAGTAACGCTACATAATTAGGGTTACGGCTTGCCACTTGTGCAATTTCATCCATTAGCGCAGCGCCATCTTGAGCAAGTAATGCTGCAAGCAAGCTTTGGCTGTAATGGGTGTCCATTAAACCAAGCATAGTTTGTACTGCTTGATTATTAATATCACCATTTGTTTGCGCAATAGCTTGGTCGGTTAAGCTAAGCGCATCACGCATACTGCCATCAGCTGCTTTTGAAATAATACTAAGCGCATCGGTATCAAAGCTAAGCTGCTCTTGGGTCAGTACGTGTTCAAGCTGTGTTTTAATTTCGCTTTGCGACAAGGCATTTAAGTTAAATTGCAAACAGCGAGATAAAATAGTAACAGGTAATTTTTGAGGATCGGTCGTCGCTAATAAAAATTTCACATGCTCTGGTGGCTCTTCAAGCGTTTTTAAAAGCGCATTAAAGCTGTGCTTAGAAAGCATGTGAACTTCATCGATTAGGTATACTTTATAACGTCCACGTGTTGGTGCATATTGAACGTTATCGAGTATTTCGCGAGTGTCTTCTACTTTGGTACGAGAAGCCGCATCTATTTCGAGTAGATCAATGTAGCGCCCTGCTTCTATATCTAAACAGCTGCTACATTGACCACACGGATTCGCAGATATACCTTCGTCGCAATTTAAGCTTTTAGCAAAAATACGTGCAATGGTCGTTTTACCTACACCGCGGGTTCCAGTGAATAAATAAGCGTGATGCAGTCTATTTTGTGTAAGCGCATTTACAAGCGCTTGCTTAACATGAGACTGCCCAACCAATTCATGAAAGGTTTGAGGACGCCATTTTCTCGCTAGAACCTGATAACTCATCGATTACTCGCCTTCGAATTCAACCAATTTTAGGATTTTAATACCCATTTTTTTGATGCGCTGCTCGCCACCAAGTTCTGGTAGTGATACAACAAATGCAGCATCTGTGGCTTCGCCACCTAGTTTATGAACTAATTTAGCAGTGGCTTCAATTGTGCCGCCAGTTGCTAATAAGTCATCAACTAATAGTACTTTATCGCCAGGTACAATTGCATCAACATGCAGTTCTAGCGTGTCTTCACCGTACTCAAGTAAGTAGTCTTGACGAATAACTTCGCGTGGTAACTTACCTGGTTTACGTACTGGAATAAACGGAATGCCTAACGCGTAAGACAATGGCGCTCCAAAAATAAAGCCACGTGATTCTGTGCCAATTATTTTAGTAAAACCCTGATCTTTATATTCAGCGATAAAAGCGTCAATAGTTGCTTTAAAGGCTTCTGGATTTGCCATTAAAGTGGTTACATCGCGAAACATGATGCCCGCTTTTGGATAATCAGCAATTGTAGTTATGCTGTTTTTGATAATTGCTGGTGTTACTTGAGTCATAATTTTAACTGCTCAATTGTTTATATTACAAAGCAGGTGATTATAACCTTAACTAACCTTTAATTGCGAGTTTGACGTTATTATAAAAGAAGTATTAAGTGAAGGGAGTGTAATTAAAAATAAAGAGACTCAAGGCTGAAGTAAGCAACAGCCTCAATAAACGCTATGCATTTTAAGTTAAGCTAGTGATCCAGCCTAATATTGCATTTAAACAACCAACCCCTGCAAATACAGCTAAGAAAGCAAGAAAGTAAGTAGCGTTGAACGGATCTTTAAAGTCTTTATCATCTGACATTGGTACAACCTTTTATTAAGCACGGCAAATAAGGGTGCCATAATAGACGATGTAAAATCATCAATAAAGACCTTAATCTTGATTTTTTGTCACAATGACACCGCGTTCAACCATTGCATTAAGGGTAACCAATGCACCTTGAGCAATTTGCTCTGCATTAAATTGCGGCGCGTGAGCTAATACCTGTTGGCAAACGTCGTCAAATGTCGCTCCATCACTTGCCTCTATAATTGACAACAATAAAGCAGTCATCGCATTTGTAGCCAAAAATTGAACGTCATCATCTTCATCTCTATATACAACAAAACAATTAGGCTGTGGTGATGGCTCTTTAGGCATAAAGTGATTGCTAATATTTTGAACTGGAAATTGATAACTTAAATTTCTAGCTGCTTTGGATAAATACAAAGCAGAACAAGTAAGCGCTGTTGTTAGTAATTTTTGTTCTTGCTCATCTTCGTGTGCAATCGATACATCTAGTTCTATCCATTCATAATGCGCAAGTTCTAGCATAAACACAGGATCGTATTTTTTCATTTTATAATCACTTGATAAGTAATTAATAAACTCCCCTGCTATATCTAAAAAGTACGGCGAATGGCAATCATATTCGCTAAAAAACTGGCGTACAAGTACCTGCCATTGTTTATCGGTATATAGTGTTTTTAACACTGGAAAACCAGATGACACAAAGCCTTCAATATTATTAAAAAATAGGTCGCGATAAATAGCCATTCGTCTATCTTCAATCCCGCTGGGCTTTTTATTTTTTTTAGGCTCTCGAATATGCGCCATAAATTCGTTTTGTATTTCAATAAAGCTCATAACTAGGCACTCTTTTAATGTTTATAAAGGCTTATATTAAGCTCGTTGTTTTGAAATAGTCGAATTAAGGTGTTTAGCTTGTAGCTCATGAATTATGTCTAATTCTTTGGTTAACACATCTATAGTGGGAATATTAAAATCACGCTCAAGCAGAGTTGGAAATACGCCATGTACTTCATATGCCTTATCAAGTAACTCCCACACAGGACTGATTACATCAGCGCCATGTGTATCCACTATTAAGTCATCAGCCTCATTGTAATGCCCGGCGACGTGTCCATAGGCAATACGGTTAGAAGGCAATCCAGATAAAAATTCTTGTGCGTTATAGCCATGATTAATCGAATTAACATAAATATTATTCACATCAAGTAAAAGCTTGCAGTCGGCTTGTTCTAAAATAGTATTTGTAAATTCTAGTTCTGATAATTGCTGCCCAGGAGCGCCATAATAAGAAACATTTTCTATCGCAATTTGCTGTTCTAGTATGTCCTGTACTTGCTTAATACGTGAAACAACGTGCGAAATAACATCTTGCGTAAACGGAATTGGCATTAAGTCATACATATGCCCGGTGCCAGAGCAGTAACTTAAGTGCTCACTAAAAATTTTTATATTGTGCTCTTCAAAAAAACCTTTTAAAGACTTAACAAATTCAACATCCAGCGGTTCAGGTGAGCCAATAGACAATGACAAACCATGGCACACAAAGTTATGTGCATCTGTTAATGTTTTAAATTGTTTTTTAAAACGACCCCCTAGCTTTAACCAGTTCTCTGGCGCAACTTCTAAGAAATCTACTTGATTAGGTACATGCTCAAGCAGTTCACCAAGCATTTCTCGTCGTAGGCCAAGTCCCACCATCCCGAAATCTGTATTTTGAGTTTGTGTCATAGCTACCTCTAACTTAACAAAAAAGGGCCTTAAGGCCCTTTTAGCATAACTTATTTAGAATAAGAAATTAACGGCCACCACATTTACCTTCGCCGCACTTGCCTTCAGCTTTTGCTTTCATGCCTTTAGCATCTTTTGCGTCGCCGCCACATTTACCTTCGCCGCATTTGCCTTCAGCTTTAGTTTTCATACCTTTAGCATCTGTTGCGTCGCCGCCACATTTACCTTCGCCGCATTTACCTTCAGCTTTGGTTTTCATGTCTTTAGTATCTTTTGCGTCGCCACCACATTTACCTTCGCCGCATTTACCTTCAGCTTTGGTTTTCATGTCTTTAGTATCTTTTGCGTCGCCACCACATTTACCTTCGCCGCATTTACCTTCAGTTGCGTCTAATTGGTAACCTGTTACTAATTGTTGGAACTCAAATGGGTTCGCTTGTACGTCAGCAGATACAAAGCTTGCAGAGCCAACAACTACTGCACCTAAAGTTAACGCGATTGTATTTTTTTTAATTGTATTCATTTTATGACTCTCTTTAATCAAGGATTATAAATCTCAGCAATAAAAATGTATTTTTAAATTGCTTGTATGCTTAAGTAGACCCGTACAAGAATAAAAACTTTCATTTATTTTCATATTATTTACTTTTGCAATTTCTACATTAAATATGGTTGGTAATTACAGATTTATCAATGTGTGATTTGCAGGTAAACTATGCGTCCAGTTTTTTATCAGAATTAATCACCTTATGAAACTTGTTTTAGCGCCTATGGAAGGTGTCGTTGATTTTAAAATGCGCCAATTACTCACAGACATTGGTGGGTTCGATTTGTGCGTTACCGAATTTGTAAGAGTGGTTGAGGCATGCTTACCTGACAAAGTTTTTCATCGATTTTGTCCTGAGCTACATAATAATGGTTTTACGCGAGCAGGCACTCCAGTACGTGTTCAATTGCTCGGCCAAGAAGCAAATCCGTTAGCCGAAAATGCAATAAGAGCAATTGCCTTAGGATCTCATGGGGTCGACCTTAACTTTGGTTGCCCAGCAAAAACTGTAAATCGTAGTCGCGGCGGAGCTGTATTGCTTAAAGATCCTGACCACATGTACACTATTATTAAAGCAGTCCGAGACGCCGTAGATGATGAACATGAAGTAAGTGCAAAAATTCGCTTAGGCTTTGATGACGACAGTAACAGCCAAGAAATTGTTGATGCCGTAGTAAGCGCAGGCGCAAATAGTGTGGCAATACACGCCAGAACCAAACGTGATGGTTACAACCCGCCAGCTTATTGGGAAAAAATTCCACCAATAATAAAAGACAAAAATATTGCCGTTGTTGCCAATGGTGAAATTTGGCAAGTTGAGGACGCAATGCTTTGTCAAAAACGAAGTAGATGCACTGATTTAATGCTTGGTCGCGGCGCCCTTTCACATCCTGATCTAGCAAAAAAAATTAAAGCTCATGTAAATAACGAACACTATGATGGCCTACAATGGGAGCATATTATTTATCATTTAATTCACTCTGCGATCCATCAAGACCCTGCAAAAGATGAAAAGTACTTTGCTTCGCGTACCAAGCAATGGCTTGGCTATCTAAAGCGTCAGTATCCGCAAGCTATCGATTTATTTGATGAAATTAGGCGTTTAAAAAGTAAAGAAGACGTGGCCAGTGTATTAAATAAATACGCCAAAGCACCGCAACTTGATTCAAATCATAACAGCTAACTTAAAGCCCCTTGATAATATCAGTATAACGTAAAGCCAATTTAATAAGGTTGTACTGATAATGCATCATCAAAAAAGACTAAGCGATGAAATAGCACAAGTTAAATTAAATATATTAACTATGCTTTCTAAATCAGCCTATCCTGCACATCAGCATTTAATACAAATTTTAGATAATACAGCAAATAATGAATGGTTAGATTGTGCCGCCGAGAAGCTTGGGCCTGAATATGCACTTTTAATTAGCCGCATGACTGAACTAGAAGCTGCACTAAGCCAAATAGAAATTGGCCAATATGGTTACTGCTGTGACTGTGAAGAAAAAATATCGGCCAAATCACTTGAACTAGACCCCGCAACTCAACGGTGTACGAAGTGCGCATCATAAGCGCACTTTAAAATCATTATATAATTTGTTGTATAAAGCTAAATGATTGCCCTGGGTAGAGTATTATATCTTCCACTAAATACTGAGCCTCTTCTTGACTCATTTCTAGGCGTTTTATAAGATTCACTTTTGCTTGTGGTAAAGTCCAGGCATGATAATGAATGCCTATATCCGATTCCATCATTGCAAGCATCAATGTTTTACCTTTATCAGACATATTCATATTGCTCGCCATTGCAGGTAAGTCTTGATAATCAGTCTGCCAATCAAGCCCTTCAATTAGCTTTTCACTCGATAAATATTGCGCTAAAAACGATTTTTGATGAGAAGTAGACATTTTACTATCGAATGTAACACGATCTAATACTTTTATTTTTTCATTTAAAAGAGTAACCCATTCCAACGGAGAATGTACTTCGCCACTAAAGTAATTAAGTTTGCTCTGATACCACTCAGTGCCATTTGGCAGGCCCCTTAAACCAATGCTACCTCTGGGCTTATAACTGGCTAAATAATCGTTAAAAGCCCTTATATGACTTTTAAGCGCTGGCTGAACATCATTATTGTCTATCGCACTCGATACATAGCTTTGTAATAATGTAAGCTCAATCTTATTTAGCTTTAAATTGCTTTGTTTAGCACTGTCTAACGTGTCTTGGGTTGATTTAAGCCACGTAATAATACTATCTGGTGAGTTTTTTGAGTCTTCAAAAGCAAGCATGTTTTTCAATACATCTACTTGAGCTGGCCAATTAAAATAGCGCCCAGGAAAACGCTCCGCAATAACCAAATAGTTTACTTGCGCAATTTGATTAAGATTAAGCTCAATATCCATTAAGTTCTGATAAATAGTATGACGCTCTGCCAAATATGCATTTGAGAAAAGCAATTGTTCTTTAGTGATTTTACCGGTTTTTTTAGAATCATCTTGTACAAGTGCCATGTTTAAAGTTTTTAAAGCAACTTGTGCGTCTTCAAATGACTTATAAGGTTGAGGCTGCTTTGAGCATGCCGCTAAAAATAGGCACAGTAGTAATGAAAAAGAGAGCTTTTTATACATAGTAGTTCCAATAAAAAAAGCCCCAGAGGGGCTTTTTATAAGTTGCATTAGCTAATTAAAATTAAATTTTAACACCGTTGCGAGCGGCTTTATCTTTAATATATGTAGACCAACCTTTTGCAAACTTGCGTGTGCGAGGGTCATCCATAGCTTTAGTAATTGCAGCATATGCTTGCTTATACTTACCTTGGTAGTAATACGCTTCAGCTAAATCTGAGTAAATAGTACCCTTTTTATCAGAGCCAAGCTCTAATGCTTTGTTCAAACGAACAACAGCGGCACTGAATTTCTCAGATTGTAAAAGTAACGAACCAGCTTTGCGGTAAAGTTCAGCGTCGTCATCAAATTTAGCAGCTTCTTCGTAGTACTTAGCAGCTTTTTCTAAATCTTTAGAGCGGTGATAGTTACTAGCAATCGCGCTAACATTCTGCTTTGTACGTTTTACTTTTTCACTCTTAACGGCCTTTTCTAGCGTTACAGCTGCTCTAAAAGGGATCTCGTTTAAAGAGTAAAAGTTAGATAAGACTTTATACTCAACTTCATTTTCAAAGTAACCGTTCTTGTAAGCAACTTCCATCGTTGCTAAACCTTTTTGATAGTCTTCGGTTTGTAGGTAATATTTACCTAAGCTAACCCAAGCTTTTTTATCATCAGGCCATACACGAACAATTTCTTCGCCAATCTTAACCATGTTTGCATAATCTTTAAGTTCAAAGTATGCACCCAGTTTTAATTGGTAAGGACCTTTATTAGGTTCTTTTTGAAGTTTAATTGCCTTATCTGCTGGTTCAAAAACATCACGAAATTGCTCTAACTGATAGTTAGCTTGAGCAATCCGTGTATAAACCGTAGGGTCTTCTTGACCGGTAAAGTCCATCCAAGCTACATACGCTTTTTTGGCCTCTTGATACTTTTCAGTACCGGCGTATAAATCACCTAACAGTTTTAGTGTTTGTTCTTGGTCAGCAAAGTTTAAAACATCAGGGGCAACTGCTTGTTTAGAATATTTAATCGCTTCATCATACTTTTCTTTTTGAGCGTACATGCTACCTAAGTAACGGTTAACGGTCGCTTTATCAAAGTCATTCGAAGCATCAATCTCTCTAAGCAAAACAATTGCTTCATCAACTTTTTCTTCGTTGTACAAATCAAATGCTTTAATTACTTTTTTACCAGTACGCTCGCCCATGATTTTAGTTTTTGCTTTTTTACGCTCTTCAATCTTTGCGTAATCTGGCGCCGCTAAAACAGATGCACTTAAAGTAGCACCAGTCACAGACATAAGAATCGCAAGAGCAGTTACTTTAGAAAAATTTCTCATTACTCGCCTCCTTAGTTGCCTTGGTTAAGTTTAAAGTCTAATTGAACTTGTAAACCTGGTTGTTTCTGTGGTTTTCCGTCAATGATCTTAGGACGGTACTTCCACTTACGCAGTGCACGTTTAGCTTCACGGTCAAAGATACGCTTCGGATCTGCGTCAATTACTTCAACGTCAGTTACTCCACCTAACTCATCAATTGTGAATGAAAGTTGTACCCAACCTTCTTTGCCATCACGTGCTGCTTGCGTTGGATATTTTGGTTCTATACGAACGATAGGTGTCGCATCACCATCTCGTCCAAATGCACCAGGACCACTAAGTCCACCAGCTGAACTACCAACATCAATGCTACCCATGTTAAATGACATAGCACCAGGGTTTGGATTATTATTTTCCGGCTGTGGCGGCTGCGGTTTAGGCGGCTGCTTTGGCGGTGGCGGAGGAGGAGGCGGTACACGCTTCCTCTCCTGCACCTTAGATTCAGGCGGATTCGTCATTATTTCGACTATGATCTGCTCTTTTTGTTCCGTATTACGGTCAGCCCCACCAGAGATGAGGAAGGCCATGAAGTAGAACAAGCCGAAAGTAACTGCCCCACCTGCAATCAGTGAAAACAGAAAACGAATCATTACTGATCTCCAGCTATTGAAATTCTAAGGTTGTCACCCGTCGCTTTAATCTGGTCCATAACTTTAACCACTGTGCCATGTTTAGCTTCTTTATCAGCTTGTATAATCACAACTTCAGTAGGTTGTTCTGCTAATAAACTTTCGATTTTTGCTGAAATACGTTCAACATCAATTTGTTGTTTATCAACCCAGATTTCGCCGTTACTACGAATAGCAATAAAAATGTTAGCATTTTTTTGCTTAGTAGCTTGGGCAGCTTTTGGTTTATTGACCTCGATACCAGCCTCTTTAACGAACGATGTAGTTACGATAAAGAAAATAAGCATGATAAATACGATGTCAAGCATTGGCGTCATATCAACCGCTGCTTCTTCTTCTTCACGAAAACGTTGTTTACGTGCCATATTTAATTCTCTCTCTAGTGATGAGGCATACTATCAATAAGTTTGGCTTTCACCATTTTAGCTTTTGTCTCAAGACGTGAGCTAAAAAATACTCCAGATAGTGCCGCAACCATTCCAGCCATTGTTGGGATTGTTGCCATTGAAATACCTGATGCCATTAAACGTGCGTTACCTGTACCCTGGTTGGCCATGGTTTCAAAAACCGAGATCATACCAGTAACAGTACCAAGTAAGCCTATTAAAGGACAAACAGCTACTAATGTCTTAATCAACAACATACGCTGATCTAATTTTTCAGACGCTTCAGAAATCCATGCTTCACGGATTCTGTGTGCGTACCAAGACGTAGTGTCTTGGCGGGCATCCCACTTTGCTACAATTTCTTTCGCTGTGCGAGGAAACTCTGCAAGTAGAAACCAATAGCGCTCAATCATTAAAACCCACATCAGAAAGAGTGCTATCGCGACCACGTATAAAACCTGGCCGCCTGTGCCAACAAAATCCCTGATAGATTCCCATATCTCCATCAGGACTAGCATTAGGCTTTCTCCTTCTCCGCGTGAGTAGCAACGATACCCGCGCTTTGCTCATCAAGGATGTGTAATACCGACTTACTACGACCAGCTACTAGAGCATGAAGTAGAATTAGTGGTAATGCAGCAATTAGACCTAGCGCTGTAGTTACAAGTGCTAGAGAGATGTTACCTGCCATGATCTTCGGATCACCCGTACCGAACAATGTGATTGTTTGGAACGTTAAGATCATACCGATTACTGTACCTAGTAGGCCTAGTAATGGTGCGATTGCAGCAAGAATCTTAATTATATTGATACCAGCTTCGATGCGTGGCGTTTCACGTAGAATCGCTTCATCAAGTTTAAGCTCAAGGTTTTCAACATCTTGGTTCTTGTTGTCATGGTACACTTTAAGAATACGACCCAGTGGGTTATTTGTATTCGGTGTAGCAACATTTTTAAGCTGGCTCTTAATCTTACTAGTAGTAAGTGTAAGGTCAACAAAACGAATTAGAGTAATTAGCATACCTAAAGCTAGTAAAGCTGTAATGATATAACCAACTACGCCACCTTGATGGAAGTATTCCATAAGTGTCGCTTTTTGAGTGTTGATACGTAAGATAGCACCACGAGTCGGATCGATATAAACACCAGCGTAGTTATCTGGTGATGTATTTTCAAGATCAGTGATACCGTCTAAAATATAGCTATCAGGCTGTTTACCTAGAGGCTGAATAGACTTAGTTTCTGGTGAATAAATTAAGTAACCATCGTCTGTAACTAAGTTAAAGTTACCGATACGCGTTACTTTTTTCATTGACGGGTTACCGTCAAGACCAGCAACTTCAGTTTCAAAAGTTGAAACTTTAGCTGATTCAGTCATTTCTGTTTGAAGTGAAATCCAAAGTTCTTCAAGTTCACGAACAGTTGGAAGTTCTTTAGCAGCAGCTAATGAACGTAAGATTTCAGCACGGCCTGGTTTCTCAGCACTAACTAGTGATGCTTCGATAGAACCGATAGCGTCTTGAGCTGCACGACGTACAACACCAAACATCTCACCTAAAGTACCTTGGGCACTTTGAAGAGCGGCTTCTTTTTCTGCTAACGTATTTTCATTTTGTGCATATTGCTTAGTTAAGCGTTCACCACGAGACTTCTCAGAAGCAAGTTGGCTTTTAGCTTTATTAAGTAAAGATTGCTTGTCAGCACGATCTGATAAGAACTCTTGTTCACGTTTCTTATCGATTTTACCTTCAGAGATACGCTCTTGCTTTACTTGCTCAAGAATTTTATCTAGAGCTCCAGTATTTGCATGTGCATTTAACGCGGTACCTGCAGAAACAGTTAGTACTGCGGCAACAGCAAAACCTTTAAATAGTTTCTTCATTATTGATTACTCCGCGCCAAAGATAGGTAGTTTAACAAGTTCTAATGTCGCTTGCTTACGCGCCATACGAATAACTTCTTTAACAGGTTTTAGGTATTCTTCACCTAATTTTTTCCACTGTTTAGTGTTGTTATCCCACACCCAAGCATGTTTCAAGTCAAAAGACTGAGCAACGTAAGTGATACGACCTAACTGACCGATATCAACGTTAATGCTCTTGCCATCAACTTCTAATGTACCTTGAGAAGCAGATACAAGAGAGCTGTATGCTGTTTCAATAGTGTAAGCTTCAAGTACTTGACGGAATTTTTCAGACGTCGTTACAGACGCAGAAACCATGATTTCACGTAGTCTTTCAACACGTCCTAAACGCGTTTCTAGATTAAATGGAACGTCCGCTTTGATGAATTGCTCAAGCGTATCGATCATGCGATACATCAAAGGCACAACGTTTTGTTTCGTGTTATCAATCGTAGCGATTTGACGATCAAACGATTCGATAGAAGCGTTTTGGCTATCAACCAAGCGCGACACGTGATCGTTATACACTTTCATAAGTTCAGTCTCATCAACAACGCTACGGTACTCAGCGATTAGCTCCTGAGTTTGACCATATACATTGTCAATTTTAGTTTGAGACTTAACCGCAGCCTTTTGAATTTGTTGACCTGCTTTTTGCACGTCATTCAAAGGATCTGCAATCACATTGCTGCTTGCAAATGCAAATGCGCCAACCAACGCAGTTGCTACAAGACTCTTTCTGATTTTAACAGACATAGTTCCCAACCAATTAAGTAATGTTACTTTTATAATTTAATTATCCTCCGAGGAGAACAACCCTGATATCTTTTAATAGATATCAACCTTCCAATAATGCTAAATGCAATTAGCGCTGTCAACTTGATGTTTACTAATCGCAGTAAATAAATAGCTAAGTTGATGCTTAAACAAAAGTACCAGCGCACAATCGTTAACATTATTGCAACCAAGCTTTCTCTTAATATTTCTATTAAAGCCTTTTAAGGGGTGTATTTATTCGCATTGCACTGACATAAAACAACATTATTGCAACATTTAGCTAAGCCTGAATTCGCACTGAAAAAAAACGAAAAAAAATACAGATAGATATAACAAAAGTTATTTTTTAGACGATTTCGACACATTTTATCTCTTCGCTAACACTTCATCTGAGAAAACAAACCGTTTGTCGCACAAAAAAACAACACTATATTACCTCAAATACTGCAAACACCCACTTTGTGGGTTCATTCTCAAAGATTTTTTTGAAATGTATTTCCCATAAATAGTAATAATAATCTTAATAATGAGTTCACTTAAGCAAGCCCAAACCAGCCAATCACTCTCGATAATGAAGCTAGCTTTATTTAGCGCTTTAAATTAGTTTTTAACTCTCTTAAATCTATCTAAATTAGACTACTCAAAAAAGTCGCTCTACTGTACAAAAATATACCGAGAATGAGCCTTAGTTCTAATTATCTAACACAGTCGAGGCCTATAAAAGCAATCCCCCATTTCTAGTTGTACCAATCTGCTTAAATAGATCTCATATATAATATCAACCCGCAATAATACTTAATCAATTTGAGAGATTAAATCTGACGCTAACTGCGTTAAAAACTCCTGATATACAACTGCATGGATGCAGGAGGTAGAGCAATGAGGAGCAATTGCCGAGAACAACCCAATAACGAAATTTTGCCTTGTTATCGACACGGTTTTCTTGCCTCAAAATAGATCACTTAATTAAGCAGGTGGATATAAGCAGATTGGTATAATTTGATACTAGTTTAATAAACTATAGAAAATGATTTAACAGCGTTAGAGGCTGGTGAAATTATTGAATTATTCAAGGAATAAATACTTTGGAAGCTTACATTAAAATAAGAAATTTACGTAGATATGGATAGATAGTTTTGAATTTAAGATTAAGGTATTTGTGGGTGATGAAGAAAGGATATGTTGAAAGAGAAGAATTATGGTGAAACAGAAAACTGCTTCACCAAGATGAACTAGAGTTCACATAATAAATTATGCTGCTTCTACGTTCTCAGCTTCAGGGCCTTTTTGACCTTGTTTGATGCTGAATGTCACTGCTTGACCTTCGCTAAGAGTGCGAAAACCAGAACCAGTGATTGCGCTGAAATGTACAAACACGTCAGGACCATTTTCTTGTTCAATGAAACCAAAGCCTTTAGCTTCGTTGAAAAACTTTACTTTACCAGTAACCGACATACTAAATTTTCCTGTA
Organism: Pseudoalteromonas sp. SWN29; assembly: GCF_015864465.1. Lineage (NCBI taxonomy): Bacteria > Pseudomonadati > Pseudomonadota > Gammaproteobacteria > Alteromonadales > Pseudoalteromonadaceae > Pseudoalteromonas > Pseudoalteromonas sp. SWN29. The sequence continues at coordinate 14,038 of NZ_JADYXE010000014.1, read as the reverse complement.
AGTCAATAATTAAAATTCAGCCATATTATTATGGCAATATCCTCCCTGAGTCAATGCTCAAAAATATGGAGGTACAGTACAGGAACAAGTAATAACCTAACCGGTAACCTTAAACGCAGCACAATATCCGTAAATTCAATACATAAAACTCAAAGCAAGGTAAGATTAACACATTATTTTTTTTTTCGCTCTATTAATTGGAAATTTTTTATTAAAAATATATATTTGTTTTAAATCGCCTTTAACTGACTAATTTACAAGCAAAAACTATAAAGTATTATTGTAATATATATTGCTATAAGCGTATGAAAAAGCCCCCTACAACCGCCATATTACCAAAGTGACATTCTTATAATACCAATAACAGAAACATAAAAGCCGCATTAAAAATTAAGCGACTTTTAGTTTGAATATATATTATTAACTATTTAACAAACCAATCAATAGTATCTTCCGCTTTTATAGGCACAACCTCAGAGTCGCCTAGAGTATAGCTTGCTGGTACTTTCCACGGTTTCCTTTCTAATGTAACTGTATCTGTATTACGTGGCAGCTCATAAAAGTCAGGTCCAAAGTGGCTTGCAAACCCTTCAAGCATATCTAATGCTCCAGCATCTTCAAATGCTTCAGCGTATAACTCTATTGCGGCATGAGCCGTATAGGCTCCAGCACAACCGCAAGCAGCTTCTTTTTTGTCTTTATAATGTGGTGCAGAATCAGTTCCTAAAAAGAACTTTTTATTACCACTAATTGCAGCGCCCATCAACGCTTGTTGGTGAGTATTACGCTTGAGGATTGGCAAACAATAATAATGTGGGCGAATTCCACCTGCTAGCATATGATTACGATTATAAAGTAAATGATGAGCTGTAATCGTTGCAGCCACATTGCTTGGCGCATTAACTACAAACTCTACTGCATCTTTGGTTGTGATATGTTCGAGTACAATTTTAAGTTCAGGAAAATCATTTACTACATCCCCTAAAATAGTCTCTAAAAATACTTTTTCACGGTCAAAAATATCAATTGATGAATCAGTAACTTCTCCATGTACTAACAGCAACATACCTACTTTTTGCATTGCTTTTAAAACCGGGTAAATATTTTTTACTGACGTGACACCTGAATCGGAGTTTGTTGTAGCGCCAGCAGGATAAAGCTTTGCAGCTACTATTTTGCCCGTTGCTTTTGCTTTTTTTATTTCGTCTGGTGTCGTTTTATCAGTAAGGTAAAGCACCATTAAAGGCTCAAAGGCACCTTGTGGGCCTGCTGCCATAATGCGTTCTCGATAAGCAAGAGCGGTATCAGTACATGTTGCTGGAGGAACAAGGTTTGGCATAATAATAGCGCGACCCATGTATCTGCTAATGTCTCGTACAGTATCCTTTAGCTGGTCGCCATCACGTAAATGTACATGCCAGTCATCTGGACGAGTGATAGTAAGGGTTGTTACAGAGTTTGTATTATTGCGTGTCATTACTTTGTTCCAAGGCTGAATTTATCCGATCATAGGCATATGATGTTTTCGAGTAAAGATTTTATTAAAAATAATATTTTATATTGATGACACTACCAAGGTGTGTGATTAAAGCCCAATGTTCTAATTCAATAGCACTGGCCCATTGCAATAATTTACAATTAATTAAAGCAATTAATCACACCCCTTCACAAACCATTAAAACCACTCATCGCTTTATTTTGTACAAAAATACGAGATTAGGTTAACTTAACCCTGTATTTAAAAATAAAAAGAATAATATAAATTGCCTATGCCTTACAAAACTGATGCTACTAGAGCTCTTGAAATAAAAACTGATCAACTGAGTATTATAAATCAGTTTTCATCAAGCTTATTACAACTCGATACACTAGAAGAGTTATTTGAGTATGTTACAACGCATGTTGTAAACCGTTTAGGATTTGTTGATTGTGTTATATATCTTGCTGACAATAAAGCAAATACATTAAACCAAGTTGCATCGATGGGTATTGCTCACGCGCGCGACAAATATCAAGCAGAGCGTAAAGTTATCCACTTTAGTGAAGGTATTACTGGTGCTGTTGCAACATCCGGCAAAGCGGTGGTTATAGATGATGTAACAAAAGATAGTCGCTATATTGCTGATGAACGCCCTGCTCAATCAGAGCTATGTGTTCCTCTTATATATAAAGAACAAGTTTTGGGTGTTATTGATTGCGAACATCCAATTAAGAGCTACTTTACTAATGCCCACCTAGAAATACTGACAACCGTTGCTCACTTACTCAGTGCAAAAATCAACCAAGTAAATACGGTAAACAGCTTACAGAAAACAGTTGAACAACTTAATAATGCACAAAAATTAGAAAATAGCTTATTACAAATAGCAAATCTAACCTATAAAGCTAACGACTTAGATACATTTTTTGAAGCCCTTCATTCAATTATCAACAATTTACTTCTCGCTGATAATTTTTTTATTGCGCTATACGACAAAAAAGTAGACATTCTCGATCTCGTTTACATAGTCGAAGAAGGCATAAATTCCAAAACCCATCAAAAAATATCTAAAGAACAACTAAAAGACACAGCCTCGTATTATTTACTGCAAACAGAGCAAACCTTATTACTCGATAAAGACGCGTTTCAAAGTCATATAAATAACGGTGATTTTAAAATGGTGGGTAGGCAGTCTGAGTCTTGGTTAGGCGTTCCATTTAAAACAAGTGATCATATTAGTGGTGTTATTGTCGTACAAAGCTATGATAAAACGCAGCACTACAACGAACACGATAGCACCCTTCTCACCTATGTGAGTCGCCAAATAAGTATGGCTATAGATAGGCAGTTAGCCCGACAAGAGCTTGAGCATAAAGCATTACATGATGAGCTTACCGGCCTTGCTAATCGCTCATTGCTTATTGAGAGAATAAAACATGCTATTTTGTGTTTAACACGTGCAAAAAAAAGCACTAGCCATGCATTGTTGTATCTAGACTTTGACCGTTTTAAAAGTATTAATGATTCGCTTGGGCATGAAGTAGGCGATCATTTCCTTATAAAAATATGCGACCTGATTAAAAGCACAGTAAGAAGCACTGATACATTTGCACGTTTAGGCGGTGATGAATTTGCTATTTTTATGGAAAATATCACGCATAAAAACCAAGTTAATGAAGCTTTAAACAGAATTAAAGACGTATTAGCAAAACCTCTTAATGTAGATAGCCACTTACTTCAGGCCTCTACGAGTATCGGCATTGCCTATGCTGATGATATAAATGATAAAGCTTATATATTACTGCAACAAGCTGATGCTGCTATGTACGAAGCTAAATCGACTGGACGTGGTCAGGTTAAGTTTTTTAACAACGCGATGCGTAAAAAACTTAAAACTCATGCCGATATTGAAAACGATCTACAACACGGTATTGAACACAACGAGTTTGAGCTCTATTTTCAACCCATTTTTACAATAACCACAAGTGAAGTTATCGGATTTGAAGCACTTGTGCGCTGGCACCACCCTACAAAGGGGTTTGTACCACCTAATGACTTTATACCAATAGCTGAAACTACAGGGCAAATTATAAATCTTGACTTACATTTACTCGATTTAGCAGCCCAGCATATTTCAAATTGGCATAAACAAGGGCACCGTTTTTTAAAAGTAACGGTTAATGTATCGTCACGACACTTTGCAAGTCTCGATTTTGTAGCCCAAATACACTCTATTTATAATAAGTACCAATTACCTCTAGGTTCTTTGTGCTTAGAAATTACCGAGTCAGGCTTAATAGAAAATCTAGAGCTCGCCACCCAAATAATCGAGGGGCTATCACCTCTAAAAGTAAAGTTATGCCTTGACGATTTTGGAACAGGTTACTCAGCACTGGGCTACTTACACCAATTGCCTATTCATATTTTAAAAATAGATAAAAGCTTTATTGACCACCTACAAGACTCCACGAACCCTCTAGTTGAAGCTATTTTATCACTTGCACAATCGTTAAAGCTTGAAGTGGTTGCTGAGGGAATAGAAACACCTGAGCAATTAGCTATTTTACAATCGACCGCTTGCAATTACGGCCAAGGCTTTTTAAAGTCAAAACCTGTCACTGCCAAAGAAGCCATATTACTTATTAATAAGCCCTTGTAAAAAACCCCTTATATAAAAGCCAGCGAGTATGTCGCTGGCTCAGGTATTACGTATATAATTTTTATTGGTCTACACTAAAATCATGTAAAAGCTATTTTAGTTTTCCACGTGATTTTACTACCTTAAGCATATAACTAAGTACTTACCCTGCTATTTCTCAAACCTAGCTTTAAACCATAATCTAAAGTAATTTATCCATAAAATCCTCATCTCCAATCATCTATACAGTCGATATTTACGCCGAGATTAAACATATCGTAATTAATAAATTTCAAAATACAACATGAATCAAACTCATCTAAAACTCATCAAACCAGTTTTTGAATGACTTTTATCGATAATAATTCTAATATTTTCGTGATTCGTAGTAATAAGCAGCGATAAACTGAAAACCTTTAGCCATCTAGACGTTGAAACGTTTTTTATATAGGCGTAGTATGTAGCTAATCTGAGCTAAACTCACTTTTACCATGAGAATTTTTAAAGATGATTGGTCTTAAACACCTAAAAACGATAGCTACCTTAAAAGAAACAGGATCTTTGGTTAATACAGCGCGCGAGTTGTTTTTAACACAGTCTGCTTTATCTCATCAAATCAAAGATTTAGAGAACAAACTAGATTGCCAATTATTCGAGCGTAAAACTCAGCCTGTCCGCTTTACACCCCAAGGAATGTTATTACTTGAGCTAGCTCACGAAATATTGCCAAGAGTAGAAGCAACTAAATGCCGCTTAAAGGAAAGTTTAAACCAGCCGATTTCTCAACTGCGTTTAAGTGTGGAGTGCCATGCATGTTTTCATTGGCTATTACCTACCATTAAAGAATTTAATAACTTTTGGCCTGATATAAAAATTGATTACGAACGCGGCTTTAGTTATGACGCAATTCCTGATTTATTAAGCGATGAACTCGACCTTGTTCTGACATCTGACATACGTGAACCCGATGCATTGGAATACGCACACTTATTTGATTTTAAATTAAAGCTTATTGTGGCGCCGGATCATGAACTTGCTAAAAAAGCGTATGTAACCGCACTTGATCTGAAAAACGAAACTATTATTTCATACCCTATCCCGCGTGAACGCCAAGATATATTTAAGCATTTCATTCAAAATGCTCGTTTTGACGGTACGTTAAAAACGGTTGATCAAGGGTTACTTATTTTTCAACTAGTGAGTGCTGGAATGGGTGTTGCGGCTTTACCTGATTGGCTAGTTACACCTTACGAGAGCCAAGGCCTAATAAAGTCAATTCCTTTGGGCGCTCTTGGCCTTACTCGTCCTATGTATTTAGCAATGAAAAAAGACATGAAAGACAACCCTGTTTATCGTCACTTTTTAAATACGTGTAAGTTAAATAACGGTCGATAATCATCAATATAATGAGTAATATCGCTGTAATTAACTCTACAGCGTTTAACTCTTATGTTTGTTATTAAAAAAATGATTGGTGGCTTGCTAATGCCACTGCCTCTATTTGGTTTATTTGCGTGCCTGATGCTACTACTTGCATTTAAAGGTCGTAAATCAGCTCTCTTCTTATCAACTTTAAGCTTAGTTGTATTGCTTGCATTGAGCACACCCTTTATCGCCAATTTAATTATCCACAATAATGAACCTGTGTCGCTTGCATTTAATACCTTAAAGCATCCAAAAATAGACAAAATAGTCGTGCTCGGTTGCGATATAAATCCAAATTCGGCTTTAAGTTCAAATAATCAATTAGGTAATTGTGCACTAACGCGCTTAGTAGAAGGTGTAAAACTAGCAAAGCACTACCCTAATGCAGAGCTTATCGTTTCAGGAGGAGGTTACCAAAATACCACTAATAGCGGGCTTATGTATCAAACGGCAATTAGTTTAGGAATTAATAAAAGTCGAATGCTCCAAAATCCTAAAGCGATGGATACCGCAGCAGAAGCTAAATTATTAGCACCTAAATTAGTTGATTTTAAAGTCGCCCTAGTAACATCTGTGCTGCACATGCCCCGCGCCAAAGACTTATTTAATACTCAAGGTATTGAAGTAATAACCGCAGCCACTGATTACCATAACTTTGCTGTATTACCGTGGCATAAACAATTTATACCTAATGCTCAGGCTTTGTTGGTAGTAACGCAGTATGCTCATGAAGTAATTGGAAATGCATGGATCACAGTGCGCCGCTGGGCAAACCCAGAAGCGCTTTAGTTTATTCACTAAGAAACAGATATTACTAAACAGGGTTGTCTATATCTATAAACGTGACGTCAAAGCCATGTTCTTGAGCAAGCAACTCACCCAAAGCTTTTACGCCATAGCGCTCTGTTGCATGATGCCCAGCTGCAAAAAAATCAATATTTTGCTCACGAGAGCTATGAATAGTTTGCTCCGATGCCTCACCCGTTAGGTAGGCATCAATGCCTTGCTCTGCAGCTAAGTCAATATAACCTTGCCCACCACCAGTACACAGTGCAATGGTTTCAATTTTAGCTAAGCGCACGAGGCTTGTAAGTGGTGTTCGGTTAAGCACTTTTGCGATTTTATCTGCAAACGCTTTACCACTTAATGGTGTTTTTAAACGCCCTTTCATTGCTACGCTATTTGAAGTTGGCTCTAGTCCTGTTTCAATTTCAATATCCAATAACTTTGCAAGTTGCGCGTTATTGCCAACTGCTGGATGAATATCGAGTGGTAAGTGATACCCAAATAAATTAATATCATTTGCTAGTAACGCAGTTATACGACGCTTCTTCATTCCCGTTATTGGCTGAGATTCTCCTTTCCAAAAAAATCCATGATGAACTAAAATAGCATCTGCTTGTTGCTCAATGGCAGCATCTATTAAAGCTTGACTTGCGGTTACACCCGTCACAATTTTTTTAATTTCGTTTTTACCTTCAACTTGTAAGCCATTTGGGCAAAAATCTTTAATTAATTGAGGTTTTAAAATGTCATTTAGGAGTTGGTTAAATTCTCTACGTTGCATATAACTTACCTTACTTAGCACTGAATTTTGTGCAAATTTTGGCGTTTATAGCTCTAAAATGGAAGGAAAATCGCAAAAAATTGAAAAACTGTTTTAAAATAGGTATAAATACGGCTTCTTTATCTGTGTTCACAACGTATAGGGTCTCTGATGAGCAAACTAGACAAAACAGAAGTGTTATCTGCCTTTGAAGCAGCGTACGAAACTGCCAATGGTAAAAAACCTGAAATCACAACTAAACCTGGTTGGTACAGCATCGATGGCGGTAAAAATTTACGCCTAGCTGACGTAGCAGAGCTTACTAAAAAGTTAAACTCTGGCAAAACAACTAAAACGAAAAAACCAAAAGCAGCTGCGCCTGTTAAAGCACAGAAAAAAGCGCCATTCACTGTTGTTACCGAAAACGAAGAAGGTTACACAGCGGAAGAACTTTGGATTGTAATTTTAGCTCGTAAAGATCATGACTGTCGCTTACCGCGCGGTGTTGTTTAATCAACATTTATGATTTTTAAAAGAAACCGCGTTAAGCGGTTTTTTTATGCCCGCTATTTACCGAAGAAGACAGTAACCACTTTGCAGCAAAGCCACAAATAACAATAAACATCGTCCCGACTAATACTGGCATAATCAAAAAGTCCCAACTTTGCCCTGATACAATAATCAAAATAGGGTTAGCACCCGCCGCAGGATGCACTGTTTTAGTGAGCATCATGAGTGTAATTGCAACACCAACAGCTAATGCAATAGATACACTACCATCACCAACATAAGTAACAAAAACAATCCCTACAAATGCTGTTAGAAGATGGCCAACAATCACGTTTTTTGGCTGTGCTAATGGGCTATTTGGAATACCAAACACAAGTACCGCCGTTGCACCAAAAGGTGCCATCAACCATAGCCCGTAGTCTCCCATATTATTAAGCCAAGCTAAAAACCCCAATACCAGCGCTGAAAAAAAGCCAGCAATACAGGCTGATTTAATATTTTCAATATTCATGTTACACCTTTAAATAAAGATAGACAGACTTGTCTACCTGGCAAGAATAGACAAGTCTGTCTACTTATGTCAAGATATACTTCGGCTAATATTTAAGGGATTTTATGAATAAACGAGAGCAAATCATTACAACAGCACTTAATCTCTTTTATAACAAAGGTATACATGCTGTGGGTATTAATGAAATTCTAGCCGTTTCAGGTATCGCTAAGAAAACGCTTTATAATCACTTCTTAAGCAAAGATGATCTAATACTTGCTTGCTTAGCCATGCGTGATAAAAATTTTAATAATTGGCTAAAACAAACCTGTGAAAAACAAAATGCCTTTGACGTAGCTAATGGATTATTTGCAGGGTTAACGAGTTGGTTTAATAATGCAGTGCCTGAATTGGGTGATTTTAATGGGTGCTTTTTTATAAACGCAGCAGCTGAATATCCATTTCCAGCACATTCTATTGCAATACAGTGTAAAGCACATAAACACGCTGTGCTTAAAATTATATTGAATGCTTTACTTGCCACTCCTCAGCTAAGAAATAATAAAGTTAAAGCCGAAAATATCGCACAAACATTATTTACTTTAAAAGAAGGGTTAATATGCCAAGCGCGTGTTATGCATAATCAATCACTCGTAATGCCAAGCACTGCGTTGCTAAAACACATAATACAAAGCTAAAAAAAGCGGCTAATAGCCGCTCTTAAAAAGTTAAAATAAATTATAGCTTTTCGAAGTAAAGCGGTTGACGTTCTTTTTTACCCACTTCATTCATCGTTTCTGCATTAAATAATCGACCATTGATCATGGTGTAATCAACTTTATCCGAATCTCGAATGTTTTTAAGCGGATCGCCATCTATCACCATTAAATCGGCAAGTTTGCCCACTTCAAGCGAGCCTACGTTTTTATCAAGTCCTAAATACTTAGCCGGATCGATTGTTGATGCACGTATAGCCTCAAGTGGAGTCATTCCGCCTTGTGCAAACATCCACATCTCCCAGTGTGCACCTAAGCCTTCACGCTGACCGTGAGCACCTAAGTTAACCAATACACCTAAGTCTTGCAGCTCAGCAGCAACACGTGCGTTATTAAAGTGGTTATAATGATGATCAGGTGCCTTAATACGGCGCATTGAGCGTGGTAATAATTGATTTTTAGGCACAAATTTACTTAAACGCGGGTGATTCCACACATCAGTTTTATCGTACCAGTAGTTCTCACCCCAAATGCCACCATAAGCCACAACTAAAGTTGGCGTATAACCAACATCACTTTGCGACCATAACTGCTTTATATCGTCGTATATGTTCTCTACAGGGATTGAATGCTCGATACCTGTGTGTCCATCTACAATCATACTTAAGTTATGTTGTAATAATGAGCCGCCTTCAGGGACAACCATCATTTCAAGCATCCGGCCTGCTTCGATAACTTGTTGGCGCTGCTCACGGCGAGGCTGGTTATACGATTTAACACTAAACGCACCTACTTTTTTAAGGCGCTCTAAATGAAATTTTGCATCGTCTAACGAGTCAATATGCGAAGTATAACCTGGCATATTTGCGCCGTATAAAATAGTACCGGTTGAGAAAATACGCGGGCCAACAATCATGCCTGCCTTTTGCATTTCGCTTGCGGTAAATATTTCTGAAGTATCGTTTGATGGATCGTGAATTGTAGTTACACCCAGCGCTAAACCTGCAAAGTTTTTCCAGTTTTGCTCAGGTATAATTTCGTCACTTGCTTGCGAGCCATGTGCATGAGCATCAACAATACCGGGCATAATTGTTTTGCCTGTTACATCAATAACCTCAGCACCTTTAGGGATGCTTATATCGCTGGCTGTACCAATTGCTTTAATATGCTTGCCATCAGTGATAATTACACCATTTTCAATAACCTTTTCGCCATCCATAGTTATAATTTTTGCACCAGTAAGCGCAATCATTCCCTTTGGCTCAGCCATTTTTTTACTAAAACCGATGTTATCGCCACTTTTTACTTTAAAATCGGCATCTTCGGCTTTATTAATAGCAAACATGCCATCAAGGCTTGCATGATAAAGCTCTGCACCTAATGTCCAGTAAAGCGTGTTGCTTTTAGCACTCCAGCTAATATTTTCACCCGCACGTACCGATAGCTGCTCTATTGGAAATTGACTATCTTTAGGCCCAATATTAATTGTTTTACCACTTTGGACAAACGGCGTTACAAATACTTTAAATCGCTCCGCAAACGCGAGGTATTTACCATCTGGCGATACTCTAAATTCAGTCGCATGCTCTGACTCGTATAATTTGCGAACTTTTTTACTTTCAAGCTCAACCACACTTAGCGTTGGCTTTGGCCAAGGACTCATTATAAAAACGCGATCGTTTGCATCACCAAATTGAGGCTGATAACCACTTTTTGAAATCAGCTCACTTTTCCCGCCTTTACTACTTACGCTATATATACCGGGGTTAAGTGACCACTTAGGGTTTAATATGCTGCCACCGGTGGCTTTTCGATAAACAACCATTTTACCATTTGGACTAAACGTAGGCTCTACGTACTTACCTGGCTCTTTCGTAATTGTATCGCCACGACCACTGCGCGCAGACACCACACGCACTGAGCCTTGCTTGTTATCATCCCATGTGGTGTAAACTATTTTTTTACCATCACGAGAGTACTGCGGGAATAATTCATAATGATCAGTTTGCTTTGTTAAACGCTTAATTTTACCCGATTCTAAATCGCGTTTATAAATGTGCCCAAGTGCTTCAAAAATGGCCGTTTCGCCATCAGGACTTACTTGCACGTTACGCAGCATTTTTACATCAAACTCATCAGTATCTAAGTTTTGTGTAAAGCGCACCGCTTTTTGAATTTTTTTAGTCGTTTGCACTTTAAAAGGAATGGTTTTCACAGATTTATCGGCAACATCTAGCTTGTGAATTGTACCACCAGCCCAAAATACCAATTCTTCGTTATCGGGTGTCCATGCAATGGTTGGGTAAACCCCGTGAATAGCCCATGTTTCTTGCATGTCTCGCTCAAGTTTATCGTAAAGCTTAGTGTGCTCACCACTGGTTAAATCATATAAATAGAGGCTTGTTTGAAAGTCATCACGCTTTATATACGCCAATTTTTTTCCATCTGGCGACGGCGTAGGCCTAATAGCACCACCCATCGTATCGATTACGGTTTCAATTTCACCTGTTTCACGGTCGTAGCGCTTAATTTTATAAATACCCGCTACAGAATCTTTTGAGTAATGAAATGTTTTACCGGGTGTTGCATCATGCGAAAAATAAACATAACGACCATCAGGTGAAAACATAGGCTCACCTAAATCTTTTTGATCGTTCTCTCGTTTTGTAAGCTGTACACCCTTGCCGCCCGCTTTGTGATACAACCACACTTCACCCGCACCGAGTGAACGACTCGCCGTAAAGTGCTTACGTGCAACTAAGTAATCCCCATCAGGGCTCCATGCAGGACTATTTAACAATCGAAAGGTTTCGTCAGTAACAGCGTGTTGATTTTCGCCATCTAAGTCCATTATCCAAATATTATCGCCGCCACCTTGATCTGACGTAAACGCAATACTTTTACCATTGGGGCTAAAGCGAGGCTGCATTTGCCATGCAATATCAGAGGTGAGTTTTGTTGCTGTACCGCCACTCAATGGCATAGTGTAAATATCGCCAAGTAAGTCAAATACCACTGTTTTACCATCTGGGCTTACATCGATATTCATCCATGTACCTTGCTCAACACTTATTGCAGCGTCAACAAATTGCCCTTTAGGTGAATCTACTTGCCATTTTTGTTCTTCTTTTTCAGCGGCATTCACTTGCCCTATCGCTAATGACACTGAAAGCGCCAATACTGTATGAAGCATTTTTTTCATGCGTTTCTCGCTTGTTATTGTTGCAGTAAAAACTATTTTACATGATTGCAACAAAAACAAACGCAACTTGCCAGCGTTATATGATAAAGCGCGGTTTATATAGGTTTAATGCCAAACAATAGGGTCAAATTGATAGTAATTAACCAACATACTATAAATTTCAGGATCGTACCGGCGAAGCTCTGCGGGCTTTTCGAGGAAGGTTTCGGTTATAACAGCAAAAAACTCAGCTTCATTAGTCGCACCGTAACTGTGAATAACGTGCGGCATGCTATAGGCAACATGACTTTTTAACTGAGTAAACGCGCGGCTAAATATTCGGCCCCACTCAGCGTAATCTGCTGAGCTTTTTAAAATGGGTGTGCCTGTCGTTTTACCTGTTTCTTGATCAAGTTGATGCGCAAATTCATGAAAAACTAAATTATGTCCATCGCTTGGTAAACGATTACCCTCAAGCACATCATGCCAACTGAGTACAAGTGTGCCACCAGGCCATGATTCGCCTAACCTTACTGTATTATGGTAACTAACAAGTCCTGCACTATCGCGGGTTGATTGCGGTGCATAATAAGCACTTGGGTACAATAAAATTTCTTTTACATTTTTATACAACGGCCACGGTTTGTTGAGCACTAATACACACGCATCAGCCGCTACAATTAGCTTCATTGCGGATGTTAGTTTTAAGCCATCACAACCCACAAAGCGTTTTTCGTTTAAAAACCACGTTATGTGTCGCTCTAATTTCTCTCTGTCGGCATCGGTCATTTTTTTATAGATAGGCATACAACGCAATAAAATATCTTTTTGCTGTGAATTTAAAGCAAAGTCTTTATATTTCCTGCGCCATAGTCGATTCTGAATTGATGGCCAACGCCAGAAAATCACCACAAAAAGAATTAAAATAAAGATTAACAGTCCATTTATCATGGGTATTTCCTGAGCTAAGGTATGGTATATAAATATGTCCAGCACGCATGCTTTTCAACTATATAAAGTTATGTATTTGAATATAAAGTAATTCACATCGCATTGCTTATAGATTACTTATAAATTGTTTACTGCTTTGCACTGCCGCTAAATGATGTATTTAAAGTGAACCTCTGCAAAAAGTGTCAAAGGTCCCCTGCAAAGTGTTTATAAATTTTGCTACGTGTAAACCATCCATTAATGAGTGGTGTACATCGATAGCTAAAGGCATTGTGCCCGTGTGTTTATCAAACTGTCCAAATACGAATTTAGGAATACCTAAACTCTCCCCTTCACTAAATGCATGCGAAAACGCACTAAAATTTAGCCACGGCAAAACAGATATATGAATTAAATCGGCCTGCCCTTCTGTTTGGGAAAAGGCATCTGAGAATAACGGCTGTAATTTCGCTTTTTTGCTTACATCATTTGCATGGCTTGCAAACTCTTCAAAATCGCTTGTGCTATTAAAATAACTAAAAACAAACGTATCGTTTTCAGATAGTTCAACCACACTTGCGCGAACACTGTTAAGTAGCCATGGCTTACTATCTATAATACGTAGCATTATTGAGTCGTACTCATGGCACGCTTTTAAGGTGCAATATACATACGCTTGAAAAAAAGAAAGTTGATTGGTTTTGCAATAATCGTAAAGTGCTTGAGCATCTAAACGTACGCACACATTAAAATAAGGCTGAGAGAAGTTTTTAAATAACTCAAAATGTTGTTTTCTAGGCCAATTATCTAAATCGATAGGCTGCATGAGAGAAGTTGAGGGAGTCATAATGTGCCGCACAAAATTAAAAATAAAGTGTACCGCTGTTCAATAGTAATTGCATTAGGCCTGTTAATCTTTCAAGGTTAAATCCGCAAAGATCAACGCCCCTTAACTTACAGACAAACAAAAGGTGTGCAATTGCACTAATGCCGTTCACTTAAGGTGAGCGGCTTTTTTATTTCTAGCGTACCGCTGCGGTCTTGCCTTGACTGAGCGAGGAAAACTTCGCTCCCTTCGAGGCTCTAGAATGAGGCTTTCTGCCATCGTATAAAAGTATTTTA